>JAICQC010000579.1 GCA_025938055.1 Anaerolineales bacterium
CAAGCACGCGGGTATTTGCGCAATTACGCGGAATTCCTGGGGCTCGATGCCGACCAAATGCTCCATGAATTGCGGGAGGTGAACGGGCAGCCGGTTTCGGGAGAAGTAATCGGTCCCGCTGACCTTCCTGCTTCTCCGGCTCAACAGAAGATCGAGGAAAGTGCTGTTCAGCCTGCAGCTCAGAAATCCGAATCATTGGATGTTGCTCAGGATGCAGCAACTGCTGAAGACCTGACCTCCCCCGCTAAGCCGAAGCCCGCTCGCCGCAAAAAAGCGGAATCCTCACCGAAGCCAACGATTGCTGAATCACCGACCAAACGGCGCGGTCGTAAAAAGGCAGATCCTGAAACGGGTCCTGTCCTGGAATCAAAGGCTACAGGTGAGGAAGATATCATCTCCCCGGCGGAACCTCTATCGCAGACATCCGAGCACGCGGAGGAGCCTGTTGCTGAAGCGAATATAGATACCCGGCAGGAAGAGCTGGAACCGAGTAATGTCAGTGACAGCCTTTGGCAGACCTGGTTGAACAGGGTGGGGTCCATCCTGTCGGCGCGCACGAGGCGCAAAACGTTGATTCCAAAAGAAGCCGCGGCTGTGGAAGAGGCGCCAACTGTTCCGTCATCGGAACCGGAAACGGCTCATGCGGTTGAGACACAAAATCAGCCTCATGCCAATTCAGCACAGATCCTTAAAGAGATCGGGAGGGTCCTCCGTCAACGACGTGAACTGTTAAGCCTGCATTTCGATGAGGTGGAGCGTAACACGCATGTCAAGGCGCATTACCTGGACGCGCTCGAGAGGGGTGCGCTCGATGAATTGCCGTCCACCGTGCAGACGCGCGGCATGTTATCGAACTATGCGACTTTCCTCGATCTGGACGTGGACACGCTGCTGCTCCGTTTTGCAGACGCCCTGCAAGCCCGGCACCGGGAACGGAATCCACACAAGCCGGCGCGCAAGACAGGGCAGCCCATTCTCGCAAACATACCTCCTGTACGCAGCTTTATTGCAGGCGATATGATTTTCGGCGTGGGCATGGTGATCCTGCTTGTAGGGTTTGCAATCTGGGGCGTCAGCCGCGTGATGGCGGTTCAGAGCCAGGAGGTCGCCGAACCCACCGCGCCCTCCATCTCGGATGTACTGTTATCGTATCCAAACCCGTCGTCATCTTCCTCCATAGCAACCCCCACCTTCGTGCTTGTGGAAGCGTTCCCCGGCGAGGCGACTGTGACGCTGGAGATCCCCACGCAGAATGTCAACGCCGAGGTACAGCTTAACCTGGTTGCAGTGGAACGCACGTACATGCGCGTGGTTGTGGATGGAGAAGTGGCATTCGATGGACGGGTTGTGCCCGGGAATGCCTATCCATTCGAGGCTGAGAATCAGATCGAGGTCCTGGTTGGGAGCGGCGCGGCTATCCGTGTTGTTTATAATGGACGTGACCTGGGGCTCATGGGAACATTCGGTCAGGTAGTGAACAATATCTATCTGGGAACTGAGATTATTACGCCAACCGCGTTAGCCAGCATGACCGCTACGATCACGCCTACACCGACAAATACGGTAGCGCCCACTGCTACATCGCCCCTGACTGCCACGCCTGTCACGTCCACGCCGATCACACCCGCCACAGTTGCCCCGTCGGCAACGGCTGTGCCATAAGTATCAGTAGATTCGGTTTTTGTAGAAGTACTGAGTATTGATAAGGAAAAAATTATTCGTGTCGAAAAATACATTTCATCTTGTTTCACTCGGCTGCGCCAAGAATACTGTTGACTCAGACTCGATGGCTCAACTTCTCCTCCGCGATGGGTACCGCGCCGTGGAGGACCCGGCACGCGCCAACGTACTGATCGTCAATACCTGCGGCTTTATCGGACCCGCCAAGGAAGAGTCGATCAACGTGCTGCGCGAGCTCGCTGAGGGTAAACGCAGGAACCAGATCTTGATCGCGGCGGGCTGCCTTACCCAGCGTTACGGTTCGGAAGTGGCGGTCAAGGTGCCCGGCATTGATGGGGTACTCGGTACACGCCGTTGGATGGATATTGTGCAGGTGGTGCGCCAGCTTCGCCAGGGTCCGCACCCGGAGCCGCTCTATCACTTGCCAGACGAAGCCAAAACTGTCGGCACGGATGAGCATGAGGCGCTGCGCGTTTCCGTCGCCGGTGCAAGCGCGTACATCAAGATCGCCGACGGTTGCCGACGCCCGTGCGCGTTCTGCGCGATCCCGCTCATCAAAGGA
>JAICQC010000369.1 GCA_025938055.1 Anaerolineales bacterium
ATACACGCCGCGACATATTCCCCCACGCTATGACCCAGCACCGCATGGGGCTCGACGCCCCACGAACGCCACATCTCTGCCAGGGCAAATTCAAAGGCAAAGAGCGCGGGTTGCGTGTGAGTGGTCTTATGGATGGAATCACTTTCAAAAAGGATTTCCAATAATGGACGATCCATCAGCGGTTGAAGAATTTGTGCACACCGATCCATGGCGGCGCGGAAGACAGGCTGCGTATCGTAAAGCTGGCGTCCCATGCCGGGGTATTGTGAGCCTTGCCCGGTGAACAGGAAAGCGACCTTTGGTTGTACCTTTGGTTGTGTGCCCGGTCTCACATGACCCATCACCGAGTAAGGAGAGTCGGCAAGCTTGTTCTTCAGCTCCTCCAGCGACAACGCCTGGATTGCCAAGCGATGTTCAAAATGCGAGCGGGCTGTGTTGGCAGTGAAGCATACATCGGCGAGGGATTCAGATCGCAAATGATCGCTGGTGAGGCGCGCTAACTCAGCCAGGGCGGATTGGGCTTTAGCAGATAAAGTAAAAAGATGACGAGAGCGCTCACGGTCCTGTCCTGTTTCGATCGCGACTTGCGGAGCATCCGAAAGGATGATGTGGGCGTTCGTACCGCCGAATCCAAAGGAACTGACCCCTGCAAAGCGCGGCTGCTCACGGCGTTTCCACGGTCGCAGGTACGTCCCGATCTCGAGGCGCGAATCTTCCAACCCGAGGTACGGGTTGATTTCCTTTAAATGCAAGTGAGGCGGGATGGCTTCGTTTCGCAGAGCCAGAACTGACTTGATGAGTCCCGCGATACCGGCGGCCGATTCCAGATGACCAATATTCGTCTTGACAGACCCCACCAAGACCCTGCCACCTGATTCTTCCTCATCGAGCACTGCACGCAGCGATGAGATCTCGATGGGATCGCCGAGCGGCGTACCTGTCCCGTGAGTTTCCACATAGCTGATCTGGTGCGGTGCAATTCCGGCATTCGCCAGTGCCTGCCGGATGACATCCTGTTGCGCGAGTCCGTTGGGCGCGGTGAGCCCGTTACTGCGCCCATCCTGGTTGACTGCCGAGCCGCGAATCAACGCGAGGATGTTATCTCCATCGCGCAGCGCGTCGGAGAGGCGTTTGAGCACGACGACACCGCAGCCTTCCCCGCGCACATACCCATCCGCATTGGCATCGAATGTTTTGCAGCGTCCGTCGGGCGAGAGCATACGCGCCTGTGAGAAGGTGATTGTCAACTCGGGAGTCAGGATGAGGTTAACGCCGCCTGCCAGCGCGAGGTCTGATTCGCCTGTTCGCAAGCTCTGGCAGGCGAGATGCGCGGCAACCAACGACGACGAACAAGCTGTATCCACTGCCATGCTCGGACCGCGCAAGTCGAAGACATATGACAATCGATTCGCTGCAATGCTATGTGCGTTTCCTGTCCCGGCGTAGGCGTCGATCATCTCGGGGTCATTGAATTGAAGACGCGAGTAATCGTAGCTGCTGACGCCAATAAAGACGCCCGTGCGAGTGCCTGCCAGGGACTGAGGCGGGATGAATGCATTTTCCAACGCCTCCCAGCTAACTTCCAGGAGGAGACGCTGCTGCGGGTCCATGCGGGCGGCTTCGCGCGGCGAGATGCCGAAGAATGCCGGGTCGAACAGATCAATACCCTCGAGGAAGCCTCCCCAGCGTGAAGTGATTTTTCCGCGTTCGGGATTCTCCGAATGAAAGGCATCCACATCCCAGCGGTCGGGTGGCACTTCGCGGATCGCATCCACGCCCCTCTTCAACAACTCCCAGAAGGCTTGAGGGTTTGGCGCTTTGGGGAAGCGGCAGCTTAACCCGACGATCGCGATCGGCTCGTTGACATTTCTTGAAACCTTTGGAGCAGGAGACGGTTTTTCATGCTTGAGGATTTGAGGTTCCTGCGCCAGGTAATTTGCAAGCAATTCGATTGTTGGATAATCCCAGGCAAGGGTGGGAGAAAGCTTGCGTTTGAGGAAAACTTCCAGGTCACCGGTGAGGCTGACGGCTTGCACCGAGCCAAGCCCGTAATATGTGAAAGGCTGGCGCGGATCGATCGTCGTGGGTTTCACTTCAAGGATCTCGGCGATACGGGAAATCAACCAGGATTGAACCGACTGCGCAGATAGTTTCTGTGCACCAACTGTAATTTTCAAAGCCTCCGGACTGGGTGCCGGAGTCAAGGGAATGTATTTTTCTTTTAAGTCTTTTGCTCTCCATTCCCCCGCGACTTCGAGTGTTTCTTCGAGAAAAGCCTGCTTACAGGCGCGGCGCTGGATCTTTCCACTGGAGGTCTTGGGAATGCTCAACGGCTTGACCAACACAATGGCGAACACTTGCAGCTCATGCTTTTCGGCAATTGCCCGGCGAATGGCGGAGGTCAGCTCCTCAGTATTGGGATTGCGATGTTGCCGTGTGACCTCTTGAACTATCACCAGTTTTTCCTTGCCTTCATCAGTGATGGAAAACGCGGCGCCCGCCCCTGGCTGTAGAGCACGATGCGCTGACTCGACAGTTAATTCGATATCCTGTGGGTAATGATTGCTTCCATGAATAATGATCAGGTCTTTCAGACGACCCGTCACGAAAAGTTCCCCTTCATGTAAAAAGCCGAGATCGCCCGTGCGCAGAAATGGTCCTTCACCAGTCTGAGGAACGTATGCTTCGAAATGATAGTGCGTTTCCTCCTCGAGCCCCCAGTACCCCTGCGCAACACTCGGACCCGAAACCCAGATCTCGCCGACCTGATCGGGAGCACATTCTTCCAGCGTGTTGGGATTGACGATCAGCATCTTCTGGTCGATGATCGACTTACCGCAGTTGACCATCCTCAGCGCGGCAGGATTGTCCGGTGATGCTGAGACAGCGCGGTCGCTCTCCAATGCCTTGCGATCGAATAAGGCGATGTGCGGCTTAGAAGGTCCGTCCCCGCCGGAAACGATCAACGTGCTTTCTGCCATGCCAAAACAGGGATAGAACGTGGATGAGTGAAATCCACAGGGCTCAAATGTACGCGCGAAGCGCTCCAATGTCTCGGGGCGAATAGGTTCGGCCCCGCAAAAAGCCAAAGACAACGAACTTAAGTCCAGGGTCTCGATCTGTTCGGGTGTGATCTTCTCCACACAGAGATCGTAAGCAAAGTTGGGCGCGCCTGTGGTGGTTCCTTTATACCGGCTGATCGCTTCGAGCCAGCGGAGTGGACGCTGCAGGAATGAGACTGGTGACATCAAAGTGGACGGCCCGCTGATGTACATCGGTTCGAGGATTCCCCCAATCAGCCCCATATCGTGATAGCTGGGTAACCAAAAAACGCCCGAATCGCTGGAATCAAGCTGAAAGCCATGACAGATGGCTTTGAGGTTATGCATCAGGTTGCCGTGAGTCAGCATTACGCCCTTGGGCTGACTCGTGGAACCGGATGTGTATTGGAGGAATGCCAGGGTATCGGATGCAATGGCGGGATGACGCCAGTCCACATCCAAGCCGGCCGGGACCTGCTCGGTGTTCAGCCAATGCAGTGCCTGCAGGTCAGGCGCGTGCTCGAAGCGCTGTTCGACGTTGTGGAAGATGGTTGAAGTAGTGAGCGCAAAGGCTGCTCGGGAATCTGCCACAATGGACTGAATGCGCGGCACCGGGCGATTGAGACGCGGAGGGTATGCTGGCACGGCAGTCACACCGGCATACAGACAGCCGAAGAAGGCCGCAATGTAATCGAGACCCGGAGGATATAAAAGCAGGGCGCGTTCTCCACCTGCACCGGAGCTTTCCAGCCATGCCCCGATGGCGCGTGCCTGACGATCCAATTCGCCGTAGGTAATGGAAACGATGTCCGCCTCGCTGTCCTGGATAAATCTGTATGCCAGTCTATCAGGGTGTTGATCTGCTCTCGAGCGCAGAAGTTCGACAAGCGTGTTAGAGGTGGGATACGAATCGGAGACAGGGCGATGCGGTTGCTTCATGGAAATATTCACCTGCAAGTGGGGGTTGCTCGATTTATAACACAAAAGGGGCGGAGAGGTTCCAGATGGAGAAACAAACGATGCTCAAACTTCCTTGACATGACTTCCCTCAAAGGTATAATCCACTCTGATTCATTTGAAATTCATTTTATCGTTATGGCATTTTTCATGGCATGGGACAGTTGGTCTATTTGTACCTGTTCTCCCTCGGGGGTTTCGCAACCTGTTCGGGTATTCTTTCGCTCCCCAAGAAGCGGATTCATTATGACAAAGGAAGAAACCTGTGATCGAATCAAGCACTCATAAACTCATTTTCAACAGTGGCTCACCCAGAGAGTTCGATCTTTTGCGGTCGGAAACCATCATCGGTCGCGACCCCGGTGTTGATCTGCCGATTTCATCGCCTGCCATCTCCCGCCGTCACGCCAGAATTCTACGGGAAGCAGATGGATATTTCCTGGAGGATCTGGGGAGTAGTAATGGTACATACGTCAACGATCAAAGACTGAGCGGGCGGCGCCTCCTGAAATCTGGCGACCAGATCCGGCTCGGGCAGGCGATTACCCTGATTTATACCGCGCCGAAAGTGGCAGCCTCCCAGGAAACCGTTGTCCGCGTGACACCCGGCACGGCTGTAAGCTCCATGCAGACTATGATCGGCGAGGATCCAGTTGTCTCACAAATGGAGGCAGGTCCGCCGCAACTGGTCGTCGCCATTGCCGGGGAAAATCCGCGAACGTACACACTCAGCCGTCCCAATCTGACGATCGGCCGCGTGGAGGGCAATGACATTATTGTTCCCTCCCCAATTGTCTCACGGCAGCATGCGCATCTGGAAAAAGTGAA
>JAICQC010000237.1 GCA_025938055.1 Anaerolineales bacterium
CTCACCCCCTACTACAACCGCAGCCGTCTGTTCGTCGTCCCCACCCGCTTCTCCGCCGGCATCCCTCTCAAGCTGCTCGAAGCCTCTGCCCACGGCTTGCCGGCGGTCGTCACGCCTCTCACCGCCCGCCAGCTCGGCTGGCGCGAAAACCATGACCTGCTCGTCGGGCACAACCCCCAGGATATTGCCAAAAAGATCGTGAACCTTTATGAAAATAAGGACCTCTTCCTCTCCCTGCGCCAGAACGCCCTCGAACGCATCCGCCTCGAATACAGCCCGGAGCATTTTCGAAAAACGCTTGAGAAGATCCTCAACCTGTCAATAAATAAGCGATGAACGTCAAATCCATCTCAATGATATACAGGTTGAAATAGTATTTGACTCAAGACTGGATGGGCAGGAGTTACAATAGTAAGCAGACATAAATACATCATTTAACGAAAACAGTCTATTTGCAATTATCGCGTATACAAGCCTGGACCACCCATGATCCAGACAACATAAAAGGATAACCTATGTCAACTGCACTTATCACTGGAATTACAGGTCAGGATGGTTCATACCTTGCGGAATTTTTGCTTGCAAAGGGATATAAAATCGTTGGCATGTCGCGCCGGACGAGCACCCTGAACTTTGAGAGGATTGCGCATTTTCAGGATGACATCACCCTGGTTCAAGGCGACCTACATGACCAAAGTTCGCTGGTTGCGATTTTGGAGGAATACAAGCCTGACGAGGTCTATAATCTTGCGGCACAATCCTTTGTTCCCACATCCTGGCAACAGGCAGTCCTGACAGCAGAAGTCACTGCAGTCGGGGTTCTGCGGATGCTGGATGCAATTCGTCAATTAAATCCAAAGATCAGGTTTTATCAGGCATCCAGCAGTGAGATGTTTGGGAAGGTCATGGAGGTGCCTCAGAGGGAATCCACGCCATTCTACCCACGCAGCCCTTACGGCGTAGCGAAGGTCTATGGACACTGGATAACAGTCAACTACCGCGAGTCTTATAACTTATTTACTGTTTCCGGAATTTTGTTCAACCACGAAAGCCCAAGACGCGGCTTTGAATTTGTGACCAGAAAGATCTCCCGCGGGGTTGCTGCCATAAAGCTGGGTCTTGCACAGGAATTACGTCTGGGAAATCTGGACGCCCAGCGTGACTGGGGATATGCTCTGGATTACGTCAGGGCAATGTGGATGATGCTGCAACAGGAGGAGCCTTGTGATTTCGTGATCGGCAGCGGAGAAACACACTCCGTTCGAGAATTTTGCGAAATTGCGTTCGGTTGTGTGGATTTGGATTATCAAAAGTATGTCGTGCAAGATCCAAAATTCTATCGCCCTGCAGAGGTTGATTTACTAATCTCTGATCCTGCCAAAGCTCACCAGGTATTAGGGTGGGAACCCTTCGTCAATTTCCGTGAACTGGTGGAAATGATGGTTCAAGCTGATATACAGCAGTTAGGCGGTACGAGCGGGAAACAGTGATGTAATCACATTCGATCCACAGAAGGGGTTGATTTTCTTCAACTGCCTGCACACAATACAGACGGGGACAGCCCAGCCAGCTGCCATCGACAGGGCTCAAAGCTACAGTGGTAAGCCATTCGTCTCCCACTTAACATTTCCAGAATGTTCTGGTTTACAATCAAATGACCAGGATTAACCTCCTTCCGAGCCAGCTATGATCCTCCACCTATTTCCACTGATATTTTGGGCAATTCTTACGACCCTGGCAATCACCCCCATCGCCATTAAAGTAGCAGTCCATTTTCGGCTGATCGACCAACCCAATAGCTCGCCGCATAAGATCCACCAGCGTCCCATGCCCAAGGCAGGGGGGCTGGCGCTCGGTTTGGCGATCATTTCCATAAACCTGCTCAGCGGGAACCTTGTTGAATCAGAAGGCATCCGCGGCATTCTCCTTGCCTCTGGCGTTATTTTTCTATTTGGACTACTGGATGATGTCTACAGGCTATCTCCCGCCTGGAAGCTCCTGGGGCAGATCCTGGGAACGGTTATCCTGATTTCGCAGGGGGTCCACATCCGTATGCTGGGCAGCCTGACCATGCTGAACATGGCACTGACCCTGATCTGGACAATCGGAATCACAAATGCCTTCAACATGGTGGACAGCATGGATGGATTAGCCGTCGGGCTCGCCGCGATTGCATCCGCTTTCTTTATGCTTGTGACGGTCGATGCTGGTCAGACTTCACTTTCACTATTGAGCGCCGTAATTCTCGGGAGCTCGATCGGACTGATGTACTTCAACATGCTTCCGGCTCATACATTTCTTGGTGACTCAGGTGCGCAATTTCTGGGATTCGTGCTAGCTGCTCTGGCAATTGCGTACACCCCACCGGGTCTGCCTCAGCCATCCTCCTGGTTCGTTCCCATCCTGCTCCTTAGCGTTCCCATCTTTGATACCAGCCTCGTTGTTTTATCCCGTCTCAAACAAAGAAAGGCAGTTTATCAGGCAGGCTTGGATCACACCTATCATCGTCTGGTAAACTTGGGATTGCCCTCTTCTCGCGCCGTGCTGACAATGCACTTATCTGCCATTATAAGTGGCTGTCTCGCTTTTATGGCGTTACCACAGCCTCCGCTCTGGGCAAACATTATCTTCATTTTCGCCCTGGTGGCTGGGATCGTTTTACTTCTCTGGCTGGAAAAAAAAGAACCGCATTGATGCCGACCGCGCCGATTGTTTCCGTAATCATTGTTTCCTGGAACAGTGCCACTCATCTAACCCGCTGCCTGGATTGCCTCTCAGCGCAGACATTCCGGAATTTTGAGGTAATCGTTGTGGATAACGGTTCCCTGGATGGAGGGATGGCCGGGCTTGAACAGAGATACCCCCATCTCACACTGCATACAGAATACCTGCCGTCGAATGTGGGCTTTGCCCGAGCGAACAACCTGGGAGCTGATCTGGCGCGTGGGAAATGGCTGGCGCTTCTCAATGCAGATGCTTTTGCGGAGCCCGACTGGCTGGAAAAAAACCTGCAGGCAGCCAGCCAGCATCCAGATTTTTCTTTTTTCGCTTCCCGTCAGGTGCAAGCCGATCACCCGGACCTCCTGGATGGGTCGGGCGATGAGTATCACAGCAGTGGTCTGGCGTGGCGGCGATTCTACAGCTATCCGGCAAAGCGTTATGGTCTCACAGAGGAGGAGGTCTTTAGCGCCTGCGGGGCTGCAGCCGTCTATAGCCGGGATGACTTCATAAAGGTGGGAGGCTTCGACGAAAAATACTTCTCCTACTTCGAAGACGTGGATCTGGGGTTCCGCCTGCGTCTGGAAGGAGGGCGTTGTTTGTATGTCCCGCAGGCAGTTGTACATCACGTCGGATCCGCCAGTTCCGGAAAAACAAGTGATTTCGTCATCTACCATGGCCACCGCAACCTGGTATGGACCTTTTTCAAGAACATGCCTGGCAGTTTATTCTGGCGATATTTGCCACTGCATATTATGATGAATTTGTTCTTCATCGTTTCGTTTTTTCTCAAAGGAAGAGGTTCTGCGATTCTGCGGGCAAAAAGGGATGCATTTTATCATCTGCCAGCTATAATTCGTACGCGAAGACAGATACAAAGCTCCAGAAAGATTCCGGCGCGCCAGATTTGGCAGGTCATGAACCGGGAGGTATTCGCTCCTTACTGGGCTTCACGTCAACGCTATAAGAGGATTTAGTAGCAAATGAGAGATCTTGGAATCTGCATTCTTACCCGCCAGTCAAAAGAAAAAGTCCTCGCCTGCCTGACTTCCCTTTTCGAAAAGACACGTGAGCTCGACATCGATGTGGTTGTCGTGGATAACAACTCACAGGATGGAACGGTGGAGGAAATCCGCGCTCAATTTCCGGGTGTTCGTTTAATTGTCAACGAAGGTAATCTGGGCTATTCCAGGGCTGTCAACCAGGGGCTGCGCGTACTGGATGCACGTTATTACATTCTCCTGAACCCGGACACCATCGTGCTCGATCTGGCTTTTAATCATCTGATTCAATTCATGGATGAAAACCCGAAAGCCGGTATCTGCTCACCCCGAGTGCTCAACCAGGACGGCAGCGTCCAGTATCAGGCACGCCGCGGAGAGGCGCGTCCATGGGATGTTTTCTCCTATTTTTCAGGCTTATCGAAGCTCTTCCCGAATGATCCCCGCTTTTCAGGGTATTTACTCACCCACATCGATAATAACAAGGTCAGCGAAGTAAAGGCAGTTTCCGGGTCGTGTATGATGATCCGCAAGGAGGTGATCGAGCAGATCGGTTATCTGGACGAACGTTATTTTGCTTATCAGGAAGATACGGATTATTGCTTTCATGCCCGCAAGGCAGGCTGGAAGGTTTACTACGTCCCCCAGGCAGAAGTGATGCACTATGGTGGGCAGGGCGGCTCGAATATAAATCCCTATTTCAGCTCGTATCACTGGCATCGTTCCTATTTTTTATACTATCAGAAAAACCTAGCCAAGGATTATCCTTTCTGGTTCCATCCCATCTATTATTTTGCCATGTTGCTAAAGTTTCTCGTCGCGCTGATCGGTTTGACCTTTGGGAAGGAGAAAGTGGTTGGTACACGCAAACCTTGAGGGGAAATAAACTCGGGTAACCGCGTCCTTCGAACCGAAAAAGAGCAGGTGGGTTAAAATAGAGCGGCTCGCGACCAGGCGACCAAATTCATCATGCAGAATTTCCAAACATCCCGAATAATTCTTTTTGTCTATAGCGTGTTTGTGGGCATTGCTGCAATCCTCCTGTTCATCGGGATGCTCTTATCGCCTTCGGAACCTGCCAACGCGATCCTGCTGGGGCTTTCGCTGCCGCGCCTGATCCTGGCAGTTGGATTCTTGATTGCATTCCTTCTTTTCAGCCTGGTTGGCATCCGGGCAATTACAGATCAAGCCTGGGCGGAGAGGATATCGGAGCAGTGGTTTGGAAAGAATCGACGCAGCCGGGCAATCGCCTGGTGCGGCGGGATCAGCTTCGGGCTTGGCTGGATGGGCTGTTTCCTGCCTTTCTACAGGGCTGGCATCCTGTCGATCCACTGGGAGCGTATGCGCCCCGCAATGGCTTTCCTCCTGCTGGCTGGCATGGCTACGCTGGTGGTCATCCTCCTGAAGCAAAGTAATTTTATAGGGAAGGACCGGCAGCTTTCAAAGACTTATGTATCCAGTCTAATTTTGTTTTTTCCGAGCCTGGTACTCGTCGGCGGGATGCTAACCAGCGGTTTTGGCGTCTATGCCCCGGAAGACTACTGGTACGGAGCGGGGGTTCCCATATTGCTGTCACAGTTGATCGTGGCTATCACTGGCGGCATTCTCTTTTTATTGGCGGAAAAAAAATGGAGTTCCCATCGTTTTGACCTGATTGTTTTCCTGTTGATCTTTATAGTGACGGCGGTTTTGTGGGCGCGCGAACCTTTGCAAAGAAGCTTTTTGTTCATTGGTCCCTATGCACCCAACCGTGTCTTATATCCATTTGCCGATGCTGCGCTCTATGAAACGGCAAGTCAGTTTGCTCTCGTGGGACAGAATTTCCTGTTTTACAACGGACCGTTCTTCGAGCGGGCGGTGTATGCAAGTTTCCTGACCTATCTGCACTCCCTGGTTGGGCAGGATTATGGGCAATTGATGGCGGCGCAAGCCGCGATCTTCGCGGTATTTCCTGCGATCGTTTATTTAATCGGAAAATCATTGAACAGCCGTGCAATTGGTTTTGCGGCGGCGATCATTGCCACGTTTCGGGGAGCGAACTCGATCGCCGCCAGCAATATGATCGATATGGCAAACCCCAAGATGATGCTCACTGATTTCCCGACCGCGATTGGGGTGGCTCTGATTGTCTTACTTACCATCGAGTGGCTGAAGCGACCCCGGCAAAAATGGCACTACGTCCTTTGGATTGGCGGCATTATCGGGATTTCGATCATGCTGAGGACGAACGCTCTGCTGTTCCTGCTGCTCATTCCGCTTTACGCCCTTATCAAATTCTCCACGCAATGGAAAAAGTGGGTTGCCACTTCCGTCCTGCTTATTCTTGCGGTATTTGCGATCACACTGCCGTGGGAGCTGAGAAATCAATCCCTGGGCGGGAAAATGTATGGTTCCTTTGTGACTAAATTTCAGAGCGTGATTGATCTGCGATACAGACCCCCAGCGATGCCTAACGAATCTTCCTTACAAAAAGATGCCTTGTCATTTTTCTCTCTAAAACAATCCCAGCCTTTGCTTGAACTCTATCCAGCTCGCGAGGCGATTCAAGAGCCTTCCTGTAATTCCGTCGCCTGTTTTGTTCCCAATCATTTTCTTCACAATATCCTTACCTCCGTTCTGATTCTCCCTACGTCGCCCACCCTGGATGACTTACGTCACGCGGTGAGGGGAGACTATCCATACTGGCGCCCGGACTGGGATGGATCGTTTACAGACGTCTCCCTGCTGTTTTTTGTGCTGAATATATTTTTCATTGCTCTTGGAATTACCATTACCTGGAAACGACAGCGCCTCGCGAAAGCGGGTCTTCTGCCTCTGGCTGTATTTCTGATCTACAACCTTTCCAATGGATTTGCGCGCACCTCGGGTGGGCGCTATATCGTGCCTGTGGATTGGATCATCACGATCTATTTTTTGATCGGTGTCTTCCGAACCATCACTTTATTCGCAAATGGAACCGGCAGAAAGTGGACTCTTTTTTCAGAGTCCCTGGAACAGGATTTCCCCAAACAACGTTTTACAAAAAGTGATTTCTTTCGGGGTGTCGTCATCCTGGCGGTCCTGTTTGGTGTGGGAGCATTCGTGCCCCTCGCAGAGAGAATACATGTAGACCGCTACCAGAACCTTGATGTTTCACGAATCCTTGCGGAGCATGAGATGCAGATCACCAACGCCGGGTTGGATCTGCAGGAAATCAACTCGTTTTTGGAGAATCCCAACGCCGAAATTTCAGTGGGGCGGGCATTGTATCCCCGCTATTACATAGAAAATGAAGGTGAAGTTCACTTCTATCCCGTTGTAGTGATGGGTTTTCCCCGTACGACATTTACGCTCATCGGACCGAAGGGCGAGCAGGGGATCGTCCTGCCGGGCGAGAAGCCGGAGCATTTCCCTCACGCGGTGGATACGCTTGTTCTGGGATGCAGGGAACAATTTTATATCGATGCACTCGCCGTGATCATTCTCGACGACGAGGGCTCGGTCTATACTCGAAGTCCGGCATCCACCCTGGAATGCCCTCTCCAGCAGCCGGTGTGCGACAACAACCATAATTGCTATTAGATGTAGGTCAGGCTTGTCGAAGACATCGTGCCCGTAGGGTATCTCGCGTTAGCGGGGCAGCCTGACAGCGAATATGTGCCAAAGACTGGTGAGTCAAAACTCACTCTATCGAACCTTATCCCTTGAGCGCGCCTGCCATTAACCCGCGCAGGAAGAAACGACCCAGGAAAATGTAGACCAG
>JAICQC010000521.1 GCA_025938055.1 Anaerolineales bacterium
CCGGAAAACACCTTCGCCTCGGTGATGTTGCCAAAGAATCAGTATATTTTGAGGCCGCTGAGGGTGTGCAGTCCGAGTTATGTGTCCCGATTGTCTCGCGTGGTCAGGTGATAGGCGTCATTAACACCGAGAGCAAAAAGCATGATGCCTTTTCAGAGAGGGACGAACGTCTCCTCATTACGATTGCCCACACGCTGGCTACCGCCACGGACCGGCTACGCTCCTTCGAAGAGGCGCGACAGCGCGCCACAGAACTGGAGGCGCTGTACCAGGCATCCCGCTCCCTTGCCCTGAGTCTCGAACCTGAGGTCATTGGCAGGAATCTGATCACAACGATGGATGAAATGCTGGGATATGAGTTTGCTTCTGTTCATCTCGTGGATGACCAGAGCCAATTCCTGGTTCCGCTTGCCGTCAGCCAAAAGGCTCAAAATCCAGAATATTATGAGAAGGACAAACCTTCTCTTCTTGGAGAGAAGATACCGCTTGGCAAGGGCGTGCTCGGGTGGGTCGCACAGCACGGCGAATCCATCCGTACAGGGGATGTTAAACGAGAAGAGCGTTATGTTGCGTTTCTCAGAAATATCCAATCTGAACTCTGTGTTCCATTGATCGCCCGCGGCAAAGTGATCGGTGTACTGGACATCGAATCCACATTTCCCAATGCCTATTCCGAACGGGATGAAAACCTGCTGGCTGCGCTTGCCACATCAGCCGCAATCGCCTTCGAAAATGCGCGGCTGTACAAATCTGAACTGGCACGACGTGAACAGGCAGAAGCATTGCGGGCGACCACCGCCTCCCTGTCTACTCCATTGGATCTTCAAACTCTGTATGAGGTCATTCTCGACTCGGCAGCAAAGCTTGTGCGCTACGAGTATGCTTCCATTGAAACGCTGAATCAGGGCTGCCTTGAGGTGGTGGCACAACGCGGCTTGCAACCTTATTTCAAGCGCAGCGAGCTCAAGCCGATCCTGGACTTAAGCACCTGGGCTGGATGGAATGATCATTACAAACCCATCATTTCCATGGATGTTCAACCGGATGACCCCTTGACGGAAAGTGAAGGCGGGCATGTCATGCGCAGTTGGATGAACGTCCCGATGGTCACCGGGGACAAAGTGATGGGGCTGATCAATCTTGAGAGTCAAACATCGAACTTCTTCACGGAAGAACATGCTGATCTAATTCAGACATTTGCCAATCAAGCCGCGATCGCCATCGAGAAGGCGCAGTTGTATCGAGATGCATTGCGAGCCGCCGAGCGGCGAGCCGTGCTGCACCGCATCAGCCAGGACATTGTCCGCTTCAGTCAGGATTCGGAACAAATCTACACAGCCATCCATGATGCTGCCGCAAAACTGATGCATTGCGATGTATTTGTCATCACACTGCGGGATGAGAAAAAAGGCGAAAATAGTCCCGTCTATACCGTGGAGATGGGGAACCGTTATCAGCTTACCGGGGTACCGGCGCATAAAGGTCTGACAGCAACCGTAATCAACGAAGGCAGGAGTATTATCCTGCGGAATGCAACAGAGATCGTGCAAAGAGAAGTGTTTCGGTTTGGCACACCGAGGCATGTCCAGTCGGTTGTGGCTGTTCCCATGAGAATAAATGCCCAGGTGATAGGCATGATCTCTGTGCAAAGCTACGAAGTCAATGCCTATGATGTGGAAGAGCAATTATTGCTTGAAATGCTGGCGACCCATGCAGCAACAGCTATTGAGAACAACCGCCTCTTTGAGTCTGAGCAGAAAAGACGCCAGGAGGCAGAAAATCTGCGGCAGGCCGCCTCGATCATCTCATCCACGCTGGATATCGACACGGTTGTAAAGGAAATCCTGATGGCGCTCAAGCAGGTGATTCCCTATGACAACGCCAGCGTCTTCTTCCACGAGGGTGATCAACTTCGGGTTGCCATGGCACATGGATATTCTCATGCCAGGGAACTGACGAACCTGACCTTTCCCGCGGACGATCAGTTATTTCAGGTCATTCAGGAGACGGGCCGTCCTGTCATTTTGGAGGATGCGCAAAAGGATGGCCGTTTCCAGAACTGGGGAGAGTCACTTGTGGTGCGTGGCTGGATGGCAGTCCCTCTGGTCACGAGAGGCAAGGTAACGGGCTACATCACCCTGGACAGCTATCAACCCGGTGTATACAACGAGGCAATCATGGAAACGGCGATGGCATTTGCAAATCAGGCTGCAGCTGCCATCGATAACGCCCGCCTCTTCCAGGAACAGAGCCGCCGTTCCAGCATTATCGAGGCGCTGGCAGATATTGCGAACGATATCGCGACCACACGCGAAGTTCTCCCTGCGCTGGATCAAATCACACAGCGTGCCCTAGACTTACTCAATGCAAACCATGTTGCTATTTACCTTCTCCAGGAGGACAATATCACACTGAAGACTGTGAGCGCCCACGGGATGTATCGGAGTGAACTGCTTTCGCACACACGAAAGGCTGGCGAAGGAATTACCGGTAACATCTTCCTCAAAGGGAACCCGGAAATGGTCAACAATACCAGTGAGGATCCGCGGCGGATTACGGTCCCGGGCACTCCAGAAAAAGGGCAAAAACTCGAGAGTTTGATGTCTTCGCCTCTCATCTTGCGAGGGAAAACAATCGGGGTGATCAATGCGTGGCGCCTCAAGGAAAATGGTCTGTTCAACGTATCGGAACTAAACTTTCTGGTGGGCATCGCCCACCAGGTTTCGATCTGCATCGAATCGGGCAGGCTGTTCCAGGAAACAAACCGCCAGGCACAGGAAGCAGCCGCCATCGCGGAAGTGGGTCGGGACATTTCCGCCACCCTCCAACTCGACATCGTACTTCAGCGAATCGCATCCTATGCCAAGGAATTGTTGAATGCCGAGACAAGTGCGGTGTATCTTGCAGATCCAGCCACCACCACCACGCTGCGAGCTATTGCCGCG
>JAICQC010000514.1 GCA_025938055.1 Anaerolineales bacterium
AGCGCTTCTTCCTGGTCGTGAGTGACGAAGATGAACGTGATCCCGACCCGCTGCTGGATAGACTTGAGTTCGACCTGCATTTGCTGGCGTAGTTTCAGGTCCAGCGCGCCGAGTGGCTCGTCGAGGAGCAGCACCCTGGGATGATTGATCAACGCCCGGGCAAGCGCGACGCGCTGGCGCTGTCCACCCGAGAGCTGCGATGGCTTTCGTTCAGCAAACCCTGACAGCCGAACCAGTTCAAGCATTTCGTTGACACGCTGGATCCGCTCTGTTTTCGGAACTTTTTTCACCATGAGTCCATAGGCAATATTATCGCCTACACTCATGTGAGGAAAAAGCGCGTAGTCCTGAAACACCGTATTTACATTCCGTTCATAAGGTGGAAGATCTGAAACATCCTGTCCGTATAAATAAATGGAGCCGGATGTGGGCCTGTCGAAGCCCGCGATCATGCGCAGACAGGTTGTTTTCCCGGAGCCGGAAGGGCCGAGCATGGAAAAGAATTCCCCATCCTGTATTTCGAGATCGACGTGATCGACAGCTTTCACATCTCCGAAATGGCGGCTTACACCCTCAAATCGTACGGCGGACGTTGATGTAATTGTCATAGTATTGACGGCGTGTTCCAAAAGGCACAGGGGGCTGGACATGACATCGGGCAGGACGGCGGCTTTTGCGGATCCGCCCGATGTCATACACGATTGGGGTTAGCGGCCGCCGATCACAGCAACGTAGCTTGTCACCCACTCATGATAGGGGACACATTCCGTGGCAGCATCGGTATCACCGCAATCTGAACTGGGTGTGCGCCACCATACGATCTGGTCGAAGTTGTTCAAACCGTTGTTGGCACAGCCATCCGGCCCGAGCAGTTCGTTGCCTTCACAGGCATCCAGGCGGACCGGGATGTTCTGGAACCAGGCAGCCAGATCGCCCTGGACCTTGGGATTGAGCGACCATTCCATCCACATATAGGCGCAATTGGGATGTTCGGCATCTACATGAAGCATGGTCGAATCTGCCCAACCGGTGGCACCTTCCACCGGCACGACCTTCTCGATTGGGGCGCCGCCCGCCTTCAGGAGATTGGCCTGGAAGGGCCACGACCCTGAGGCTGCCACACCTTCGTTGGTGAAATCATCCATTTGAACGAAGGCATCGTGCCAGTAGCGGTTGATCAACGTGCGCTGCTGGCGCAGAAGCTCGAGAGCTGCATTGAACTGGTCACGCGTCAGGGAGTATGGATCGTCAATGCCCAATTCCGGGTTGTGATATTTCAGGTACAGCGCGGCATCTGCGATATAGATGGGACCATCGTATGCCTGGATACGCCCGGCATTGGACTGTCCATCGGGCAGGGTCATCTCCTCGAACACAACATTCCAGCTTGTTGGCGCTTCGTCGCCAAAGATCTCGGTGTTGTACATGAGGATATTTTGACCGGAGGAATACGGCACGCCATAGTGTTCAGCGGTGCCATCACCATCGCTATCCACGGTGTGCCAGGGGGCGTTCTGCAAACGGGGATCGATTTCGCTATAGCTGGGAATCAGATCGATATTGATCTCCTGCACACGCCCACCTGCGATCAGGCGGTTGGAAGCATCGCCCGAGGCGGTCACCAGATCGAAGCCACCCTCGTTCATCAGCGCCACCATCTCATCGGAGGTCGCTGCAATCTTGTTGGTGACCATACACTGAGTTTCTTCTTCAAACTGAGTCACCCAATCGAAATTCGGGTCAGCTTCCCCACGCTCGATATAACCAGCCCATGAAATAATCGAGACTTCTCCTTCACCCTCACCGATCTCCTGCAGCGCTCCTCCAGCTTCGGGGGTGGCGGCTGTCGCACCGCACGCCGACATCACAAGACTGACTAAAGCTACCAGTGATACTAAATAGAACCACTTGGTTTTCATAACTCTCTTCTCCTTTGGGTTAATTGGACACAATACGGACCAACACGAACCGAGTTATTGCTTCGCCAGGCACCTCCTTTTATTCAGTTGAAAAGCATTTCTGGATACGAACTATCTCAATTATATGAAAATAGGCTTTACAACGCAATCAGTGATTTCCGATAGTTACAAGACTCAGTCGGAGAAAAGAAGAGCACGCTCCTACAGGCTGGCGCTTGTTTCCGTAAAAAACCAAGGATATATTTTCATCCTGCTGCCAGCATGACCATGGCGCGGAAGCCGTTATATGCTGATGCCATCTCCTGCGCGGTCAGCGAGACGCGCGTCCCATCGCGCTTCGTAAACGGGATGCGCGTGGCGCGGTCTGCCATGTCTGAAGTAAAGAATTCGACCGTCACCGTGATCGGTGTATCCAGCACAAATGGGTCGGGAATATCTCCCTGCGCCCGCCGCTCGACGGCGCGCTCTGCGCTCAGGCAAATCATTTCCTGCGTGACCTGCGGCGCCAGGCACTCCGCCGCAAAGCGACCTGAGGCTTGCTTGACGATTGCCGTTTCCACGTCGCCAAGCAGTTCCGTCACTTGCGCGCAGGCGGTCTGATCTCCGGAGACCATAATGACTGGCACGCCAAAGTGACCTGCGACCGCTGCATTCAACCCGTATTCGCCTGTCAGAATATCGTTCAACCAGATGTTGGCAACCGTCCTTGAAGACCATGTATGATCGAGTACCGCATTGGGCGAGCCGTTGCGTGCGTGATAGCCCACAAAGAAAACGCCATCCACACTCTCATTAATTCCCTCCATCATTGAAAATGGAGAAGGAGAACCGGTGTTCAACCTGGCGCGCGGATCAAGTTCCTCGATCAAAATATTCGAGGCGTTCCAATGTCCATCGGCGACAACGACTTCGTCGGCACCCGCATCAAACGCGCCGCGGATCGCCGCGTTCACATCCTGAGTCATCAACTTACGAAAGCGTGCGTATTCGGCGTGCCCGGGCGTGACCTGATCCCAAGTAGTTACGCCAGTGATTCCTTCCATATCGGTGGCGATCAATATTTTCATGCGAGTTTCTCCTCGATGGCTGGCGGTCCAGAAAGCCTTGTTTCCACC
>JAICQC010000050.1 GCA_025938055.1 Anaerolineales bacterium
GCTGCGAGATCCACTGTTTCGATGCGGATGATGTGTTCCTGCAGTTTGACCCGGTCGGTCAGATGTTGTCCAACAGCCGGGTAGAGCAGGATGCCCACAGCGGCAGCATGCATCTCAGACAAATGCTCCTGTGATTTGAGATAGGCGTACAACTGGTACAGGTGGGATGAATCGTAGATTGGCTTGTCCCATTGGTTCTCCACGAGGCTGCGAGCCGTGAACTTGGTATCGAGAACGATCATTCGCCCTGAACGCTGCGCTGTCTCCTGTAAGACAATATCCGGCACCATAAGCGGCAGGCGCTCGTTGGCTTCTGCAGCGTGCCACTCCAGCCGCTTCTGTGCGTTGACCTCCCAGCCCTTCAGATGCAGCCGGTAAAAGTTGGCGACAAAGCGCTCATAGATGTTGTAAAGCACCAGCAATTCGCGGTCGATCAAGGGGACGATTGCCGTGGCGTGCCCTTCCGAGTCACCTGGCATCTGGCGCTGGACGATCAGGTCGCAGATCGCAAGCATCAGGCGATAGTCGTGGTCGTTGCCGCTGCGGGAATACATCTGGCGGCGGATCAGGTCCGGGGTGAGCTCGATGAAGTCGATACCGTCCATGTCGCGCAGTAAACGCCTAAGTTTTTGCTGAACCTCTTTCCCGGTGGCGGGCTCGGGTCCGAACTGACCGACTTTCACCAGCCTCGCCAGCGTGCTGCGGATGATCTGGTTCTTCAAGGAATTGGCGTGGTATCCCTGGAACTCGCAGACCAACTGCCCGCGGTCGAGCGTGCGCTGTTTGAGGCTCTCGGGGAAGTCAATGCGCCCGCGGATGCCGCGCAGTGCGCGTGCTTCGTCCACGTAGTCGTGTCCGAGCCCGATGCGCAGGCGTTGTTGCATCAGCCGGATCAGCACGGACGCCAGCAGTGTATCCAGCGTGGGCGCGCTCTCCACCGGGGCATCTCGCAGCGCCCAACTGCGCAGCTCGTTGAGCGGCACTTCGTTCCAGGCGTAGAGCAGCATGTGCCACAGGTTGCGGATGGGAATGCCGTATTCGGTGGAGGAGGAGGGTTGGGGATTAGTCATAATCAGAAAGGAAACTTCGCGCTGAGTGCTTCGCAATCGAAGCGTGATGGCGATAAAACAATCTCGAATGTAAAGCTCTTCTGAAACCCGCGCTTCGACCGCGCTCCTCAAAGAGCATTCGTCGCTCCGCTACCCAAAGGGCACGATGTCAGCGCGAGAATTATCAAGCCAACAACCTCTTCTCTGCATCTGCCACACGCTTGGGGTTGTCGAACCAGTATTCCTTTAAAAGAGGAATGATCTCGGTGCGTACGACCCGCACAAACCAGTCCCTGTCCAGCCCGGCGAAGTTATCGCCTTTGGGCAAAAAGAAACTGTGACCGATCTCGTAGTTCTCACCAAGCAGCGGGTCTTCGCGGATCTCCTGGTTGAGCCGCGTCATGCGTTCCACAATCAAGCTCACCAGTTCGGCGTCCATGCCGCGCTCGAGCAGCCAGCGCCGGAAGAGCTCGCTCTCGTACTGCGGCTTGAGCGTGATGAACACAAAGCGGCGGCGCATGGCGTAATCCACCATCGCCAGCGAACGGTCTGCCACGTTCATCAAGCCGATCAAGTAGAGGTTCGGCGGGACGAAGAAGTGTGGCTCATCCTCGGTGCGGTAGGCGAGCGGGAGCGCGAACTCGGGTCCGCGTTTGTCCGGCTCGATCAGCATTAACAGCTCGCCAAAGACCTGGCTGATATTGCCGCGGTTGATCTCATCGATGATGAATACGTATTCGTTGTCGGGGTCCCGGATGGCTTTCTGGCAGAACTCAAAGAAGATGCCGTTCTTCAGGATAAAGCTGCCCGCCTTGCCCGGCACCGGACGGTAGCCGCGCACAAAGTCGTCGTACGAATAGGACTGGTGGAACTGCACCATTTCGAGGCGGTCGTTATCTACCTCGTTCATAAGCGCATAGCCGAGCTTGCGCGAGATGAAGGTCTTGCCCACGCCGGGTGGTCCCTGCAGGATCATCGCCTTCTTGGCGTGCAGCCGCTCCAGGATATGATCCAGTTCCTCTTCGCTGAGGAACACCCCCGAAGCCTTCAGGTCTTCGATGCTATAGGGCGGCTTTGCGACTTCGATAAACTCCGAAAGGATCTGGTCCGTCTCGCTGGCGTTCAGCAGATGGTTGAGGAACCAGTCGTAATCCTGTTCCCGGTCGTACCAGACGAAGTCCCTGAGCTTTTCGGCATACTCCTTCATCCGGTAGTTATCGTCGGTGCGCAGGCGCCAGATGGTATTACGGTTTGTATAGAAATACCAGGTTTTCTCCTTGAAGCCCGGGTCCCATTCCACTTCGACGATCCTGCCATCATTGCGGTTGGCGACCACGGTTCCGATCGCCTTGACCGTCATGCGCGAGACGGTCTTGTTGCGCGCGTCGAATGGCAGCCCCGTACGCTGGGTGGAAGCGGACTTGATGGCGATGCGGTCGTTGACGCGCATGGACATGACATCGTTGATATAGCGGTTCTTATACCCGTTCTCCCAAATGCCTTCCTCCAGAAAGCGCTCGGTCTGGTCGGCGGGGTCACGGTCATCCCAGTAAGCGCCGACCAGCCAGTAACTGATGCCGCCCCAGGCGCGGTACTGCGCCTCCTTCGACTCGGCGATCATCCGGGCACGCTCGTTCTCTGCGCCCCAGGCTGCCAGGGAGATCTCGGGGAAAGGTTTTTCTTCCTCGTGAATCAGACGCACCATTTCGGCATAGAACTTGGCAGTGAGACCGCCGGTGGGTAATCGTATCCCCAGATATTCCCGGTTGCTCTGATCGAGGCTCAGGAAGGTGTCCGGGCGCACCCAGAACAAGCCCATTGTCAGGTTGACGTTGGTCTGCTTGACCTGCAGCGCCTCGTCGAACGCTTCCAGGAATTCCTTGTCCTCCAGGGGATTATCTACGAGCGACCGCTGAAACACCCGCCACAGGCGTGCAATGTCTCGTGCATCTCGCGCCGTCTGGTTCGGGAAGAACCAGGAACGCATATTGTTCAGGATGGGCACGCCGTTGAAGTCCTCCGGCAGGTCCTTTTGCAAGCCGAAGTGCTGTTTGATCTGGGTGAGGATACCCAGGCGCTGGTCGTAGCCGATGCGCCGGTTGAATACGCCGAAGAATGTAAATGGGTCGATCTCCCGCAACAGGAACCTGGCTCCATCGGCATCCTTGTCCTGCAGAGGCGTCACCACATAGCCATCGGCGCGCAGCTCTTCTAAAAACGAGATCAGTTCCTCCTGCCGGTTTTCCCACGCTGCAAGTTCCTTTGCCAGCTCCTGATAGATCGGTTTCCACGTAAATTGGTTAATTAACGTAGCCATTAAACTGTTTCCTTCCAAGAGGTCGTAAAACAAGGATACAAGAAATCATGTAATTGGGCAAGCCCCAGGCCCCTCTCCGACCCTCCCCAAATACGACCTAAGATCCTTGTGGTTTTCCAAACTTTGCTAACGTATTTGGGGAGGGTCCTTGACTTTCACGCCCCAATTCCGTACAATGACCGCACCCATCGCAATCTACAACATCTTCAATAGGGCATCCAACACCAGTCCTTTTACTCTTTAAACGAAAGGAGGTGAGATGAATGGAAACGCAGGAAGATATGATCACGATGAAAAGCGGCAGAGTCATGCTGATAAGAAACGGTGAGATGATGCCGATGGAAGATCAGATGACCATGCCAGACGGCACGCGTGTCTCGATAGATGGGCAAGTGATAATGCCAGACGGTTCGACCCGTATGATGGTGGAAGGCGAAACCATGAGCATGGAAGGCAAGTCGGTCGAGCCCGAAGACATGACCGACAGGCAATTCAAGGAAAACATGGAAGATGAAGAATTGCGGGACGATATACACTGACTGTGATCCCTGTCCCGTTGGAATCCGCCTGACCTGTAGTTTCAGGCGGTTTTCATTTCTCGTGTTTGGGTTGGCGAGGGAGATTCCTCGCTGAGGACTACATCTCCAGGAGGGAACTTTACCCCACTCCCATCGTCCTTTCTCTATCAAAACCCGGATTGGAGAGAGAATGAAACGAATGATGTTCCTTTTGTCCCTGATGGTGATAGTGCTGTCGGCCTGCGGCGCGGCTCCGGCAACTTCCACGCCCGCACCTGTGATGACTGACATGCCCGTCCTGCCCTCAGATACACCGCCTGCGCCCACAGCAGAGGCGCCCAGCCCCAAGCTCCCGGCGGCTCCCTTCGACGCCCGGACGTATATCAACCATACAGATGGATTTGCGCTGGATTATCCCGCCGGCTGGTCAGTCAATGAGATGGCAATTGGATCACGCGCAACGCAGGTGCAATTCCTTTCCTCGCCCGAGCTGGCGGAAGCAGCAACCCTGCCCGAAGGCGCCACACGCCTCAGCGCGACGATCTATCAATGGGACCCGAAGAATGACCTGGCTGCCTACGTTGCCAACCGAAAGACCGCCTGGGAAGCATCTGGCTTCACGATCGCAGAAGAACAGCAGTTGACCCTCGAACTGGGGTTGCCCGCCGTGCAGCTTACCGTGCAAACACCCGACGCGCCGGTTGTATTCCTATTTGCTGCGCTTGGTGATCAATATCTCGAATTGAGCGGGGAAGGCGATCTGGAACTGATCCGGGTGATCGCGGGAAGGCTGCGACCTATATCCCCTTAAGTAGTGCGTTGGGTAACAGATGGAATTGCGCTACAAAATCATCGCCACGGATGCTTGCACAAGTGTCCGTGGCGATCACTATTACTCCTTTGTGTCCCTTTGCATCCTTTATGATTTTACATTCCCTGCATGAAGATTTCCCCAAAACTTTCATCCACCTTTTTCAACGTCTGCTCCGAGTTCTGCGGCGCAACCAGGTATTGCTCGCTAAACCCGTACTGGAAATCGAGCTCTTCATTTAGTGACCTGTATTGGAGGGCATAGCGGCGGGGATGATAGTTGAAGACAACCTTATTCCAGCGCACCAGGTTGCGTACCTGCTCTCGGATCTCCGGCTGGAGCGACTCGGGGATGGAGGCAAGCCAACCCGAACCGATCACGTAGAGCCAGGGCAGGTCCAACTGATTCTGTTCATGTACGTCCAACAGCTCGACGGAGCCGGTCTCGTACAAGGGAGCAAATCCCTTTTCGATAAAGATATTCTCCGACTGTGAGAAATCTCCAATCTCCTCTTCTGATACAAAGAACTTTACCCCGACGCAATAACTCTGGCTCGGCTTTTGCAGGGAGACATCATAATCATGGATGTGCAATACATCTGGCGCGGCGTTCCTGCGCGGGAAGTACATTTCCATCACTTCGACGTTGTTAACGTGACCGCTGGAGGGGTAAATCGTCTTGACGCGTCCAAAGACGACCGGTGGGCGCTCATGACCCCGTCCTTTGAGCGGAAGCTGGCAGAAATAATTTTTGGCGATCCACCCTTCTACCGGGGCGGGCACCAACTGGCTGCCAAAATAGCTGTGTACATCTTCCACTTCGCCCAGCGTGATGCTTGCCAGGTCCCGGTAGCCGCGCGGGTCCGGGCGTTGCGGCGGGTGTTCATCGTGCCCGCCCGGCTTTTGATCCTGTTGTGGAGTGGTGGATTGCTTATGGCCCAGCCAGTGCGCCTTGTGCGGCTCTCCGTTCCCGGTCTGGACACGCGAAGCAGTCCTGTGGATGAAATCGGGCAGGGGCGTAAAGCGCCGGAAGGCAATCTCAAGAGACATTCCAGCTTAAGGATACAACCATTCAGGCTGGGGTGCAAGCGCGATATGAGTGAAAAATAAGGGACTTTACCCCTGGAAGCGTATTACCTGCTCACGCCCACAATTGCCCCCGAACCTCCTCTCTCGTCAGGAGCGCCTCGAGCACGCCGCCGCCAATCGCCAGTGCCTTATCTGAAACCAGAAAGCATGCGCTGGCGTCATCGCGGGGGTCCACATCGCCGATCTTCAGTCCCGCGCTGACCGGAACGCCGTCGCGTATCAAGCCACGTAGCACGCCCTTGAGCGGGCTGACCACCGTCATGTCACTCTGGACCGCAGGCGAGGAGTCTCCTGCGCCAGATGGAAGATTCCCTGCTTCGCTCAGAATGACAGGCTGGAGGATCGCCACCACCTGTCCTGCTTCCACATGGTCCCCGATCTGTGCCTTTGCAGTAACCATTCCATCGATCGGCGCTCGCAGCACACGGCGCGGGTCGCCTTCGGGTCTGCCGGAGTCCGGCTGGGTTGCACCGTTCCAGTATACGCGGCCGAGTGTATGACTGCGGCGAGTCTCGATGGCAGCGTGGCAGTTGACACCGGCGTGAAAGCCGGGTCCCAGCCCGATGTGGAGGGGAACGCCGGTTGGAAGGGGAGAAGGGGGGATCTTGAGCAGGCGCGCGTCGATTACGACCAAAAAAAGGAGAGAGGAAAGAAGAATTTCTGCATTGGGGTCAACGAGCACAGGGATTTCATCTGTCTCCGGTGCAGACGACAGCTGTTCCGGTTCCACCCGGCGTGCGGTGATCCCCTCGACGGTGTGCCTGCCCTCATAAACTGCCTCCGCAAACGAGACCGCCCGCCGGACTGCCAGAGGTTGTGCCAGCTCGGCAATGATCACCCTGATGCCTGCGCGATGCAGGCGGAGCGCCACGCCGGTTGCAAGGTCACCGCCTCCACGCAAAAGGACGAGTGCCCGCTTATTGCTTTGCATTCGAAGGCTGTTCAGAAATTTCTGGCGTCCGGAAACTCTGTTCCCGCAGCATGTGGCTGAACGAATAGAGCAGGAGGAAGACGAACAGGAAGAAGATGGTGTACAACAGCGTGAATGCGGCGAGGCGCATGCTCGGGTCGATAACGAGCCCGAGGATCTCCTGAGTTGTCTCGGCGGGGTCCTGTAAAATGTCCCACGAGTTAAGACGCACAAACCGTCCGATGTAAATGCCGAAGCTGCTCAGAGCGGAGATGACGAAAACAAAGACCCAGCCTGCCTTGCGCCCAAAACTGCGCAGGATGATATCCTGCATCAGGTAGAGCGAGATCAAGCCCAGCAGCATCCCGGTCCACGAGCACCAGACGACGACGATCACGTCATACCAGAGCGGGGCGCCGGAAGCGCGCCGTGCCAGATCCTGCAAGTCAGTGAGCATGTAGGGCGCGTTGGGGAAGAAGATCAGCCACAGAAAGGCAATGAACGGGATGACGAGATAGAGCGTAGCCCGCCGCCACGAAACCGCATGAGCGAAATATGCCAGCATGAAAGGAATCCAGGCGAGGAACAGGTTCCAGATCAGACTGGCGTGCCGCCCCGATTCACTGTAGGCAACCCGCGCCAGCACAAGCGCAATGCATACGGCGCATGCGACGTTAAGCAGAACGAAGACCGAAATACTATACCGGTTGAGAAGGAAATAATTACGGAAGTTATTGAACATATTATTGAGTATCGATCAAAAAGCTGATCATATCCAGATCGCCTGGGGATTGTCCTAGATCGGTAAGTATGGCGGCGGCTTCACTGCGGTGCTGTGTCCCGTGATTGACGACATGAGCCATGACCTGCCACAAAACCTTCGTGAATGGCTGACCTGAGGTGTTTGTGTAATTGAATGTGTTGTTCAGTCGTTCGTCGCTGACTTGATCGACAAAACTCATTAACTCTTTTTCTTCCTCCAGCCATCGCGCCCGCAGTGACACAAGGGTGGGGAAGTCCTCGGGCTTCAACCGTTGTGTGGGAGAAATTCCCTCCCAACGTTTACGCCAGATCCATTCGGCGAAGAGTGTATGCACAAGCGTGCCCTGCAAGCCGCCATGCGGAAAGGACGCCGGGGTGAGATATTGTTCCTGAGTCACATGCACAGCGGTATCCAGTACCTTTGTATTCGCCCATTGATTGTACTTGTAGAGGAGCAGGATGTCTTGTCTGTTCATAATGTCTCTCTATCGCCTTGTGAAGGTCGGCGCGTGTATCCGATGACGCATCTTCCAAAACCTTCGCGAGGCGCAGCTTTATTTGACAGGTCGTTCCAGCAGCAGGTGCCCGAAGGTATACAGCGTTAAATACAGAAACAGGAAGAACGCAGCAAAAAGTCCGAAAAACCCGATGGATTGCAGGCTGGGATTCTGCACGCTATTGAAGGAGTACAGCGCAATACCCGTTGGGTCGCGCAAAATATCCCACGAGTTCCAGCGCAGGAAACGCCCCATGTACACACCGGCGGCGCTCAAGGCGGCTACCGCTGTCACAAACGCCCAGCCTGCCCAGCGACCGAACTCACGGCGCACGATCTCCTGCATCAGGAACAGTGAGACCATGCCCAGCAGCAAACCGGTAAAGGCAAACCAGACCAGCATCATGACATCATACCAAACAGGCAGATCGCCGGAGATATTGGCGAGATGTTGAAAGTCCGTCAGGATGTAGGGCGCGTTGGGGAAGAAGATCAGCCAGACGAACGCGGCGACCGGGATGACGATATAGATCCAGCCCCGCTTGAAAGTCAGCGTGTATGTGAGATATGAAATGATGAACGGGATCCATGCCAGGAACAGGTTCCAGATCAGGAACCCGTAACGTCCTGATCCAGTATATTCCCAGCGCACTCGCCAGGTCGCAACAGAAAAGATCGATGCCCCTGCCAGCAGGAAGAACATCATCAAACGATATTTGTTGTGCGAAAAGTAAGCTAAGAGTCGTCGGTACATAATTTCCTCGGAAATTTTCATACAGAGTTAAACGAGCGGAAGATCTGGTTTCGATCTAGCTACCCGGAAACCGCAGCAATATTGGGTTCACCACATCGGGCTTCTCAAAATGAGGAATATGCCCGCTGTCTTCGATGGGATGAAATTCCATGTGAGGGATCGCGGCTCGCAGTATATCACTGTGTTTAAATGGGACCGTGCGGTCGTTCCGTCCCCAGAATCATAAAACCGGCTTGTCTATTTTGCCAACACGTTTATAGACTTCCAGGAATGAACCCAGCATGTTATTCCTGATTGTCGAAAGGAAGGCGCACTTGATTCCCTTGTATCCAAGCGTCGGTGTGTCTAAATCTTACCCAATGCCCTTAAGACGCGCTCCGGCGTGAACGGGAATTCATCCACCCAGACACCGGTGGCATCGTGGATTGCTGCACCGATGACTGGTGCCACTGTCAGAAACGGCAGCTCGCCGAGCCCACGCGCGCCCCAGGGACCATTCGGGTCGGGCACTTCCACCAGCACCGTTTCCACTTTTTCGGGAATATCCCAGATGGTCGGGATGAGGTAAGTGCTCAACTGGTCGCTGAGGACACGACCGTCTTTTGTCTTCCAATCCTCGAGGACGGCATAGCCCTGCGCCTGCACGACCGCGCCTTCCACCTGACCTTCGACCAGCGCGGGATTGATGGCTTGCCCCACATCATCAGCAGAGACGAAGCGCAGCACGCGCAGGTGACCGGTTTCCGTATCCACTTCCACTTCGGCGGCTTGAGCAACAAAGGCATAGGCAAAGTTCGGGGTGGAATAACCAGTTTCTTCATGGAACTGGGTCGTGCGCGGTGCGAGGTATTTGAACTCGCCGATTGCCGGGCGTTCTTCCGCCTCCCATTTCTTCAGGGCGACCTCCGCCGCGCCGCGGATGGCATTGCCAGACATGAACGTCATGCGAGAGGCGGAGGCGGAGCCAGAGTTTTCCATCGTTGCGGAATCGGAGGCGATGATCTTTACCTTCTCGAACGCCACACCGACCGCTTCCGCCGCCATCTGGACCATCACCGTGTGAACGCCCTGACCAACTTCCGCGCCAGCGTGATGCAGGATGACGTGTTCGATCTCGCCATTGCCATGGAGCTCCACCTTTGCCCAGCAATTCTCCAGATACCCAAAGGAGAAGCCGACGTTCTTGAAGCCAGCAGCAAACCCGAGTCCGCGTTTGATGTAGCTGGAACTTCTTTCTTCTTTCTTTTCTTCCTTCCACCTAATCTTATCTCTCGCCGCCTCGATGCATTGGATCACCGTCACCGGGCTTGGCGAAGGCGTACCCACGCCCATCGGGTCGCCATCTTTCAACGCGTTCATTAAACGGAACTCGACCGGGTCCATGCCAAGTTTTTCCGCGAGCTTGTTCATCTGCATCTCTGCCATGAACAGCGCCTGTGGCGCGCCGAACCCACGGAATGCCGCGCCGGGAAGATTGTTGGTGTACACACCATATACATCCGTTTTTACATTCGGGATGTTATAGGGTCCCGTGGAGGTGATGGCGGAATTGCCCAGGACCTTGTTCGACGTGTACATGTAGGCGCCGCCATCGCCGATCACTTCATTCTCGACCGCGACCACTTTTCCATCTTTGGTCGCGCCCCATTTGGCGCGTATGACAGAGGCGTGGCGTTTGCCATGCCCGATCATCGATTCGTGACGCGACCAGACGATCTTAACCGGCTTCTTCAGCTCCCACGTTGCCAGCGCCAGCACAATCTGCACAGACATATCCTCGCGCCCACCGAACGCGCCGCCGATCGCAGGATAGACAATACGGATGTCCTCGTTTGCCATACCCAGCGCGTGAGCCACCTGATGGCGATCCTCGTGAGTCCATTGCCCACCACAGGCGATCGTGATACGGCCGGACTCATCAAGATAGGAGAGTCCTGCCTCCGGCTGGAGATAGGCATGTTCCTGCACGGGTGTGCGATACTCGCCTTCCACAATCACATCTGCCTGCTCAAAGCCGGCTTTCACATCCCCTTTGCGGATCTTATAGTGTACGCAGATATTCGAGTCGCCGATATGTTCATGGACACGCGGCGCGCCGGGTTTCATCGCTTCGACGGGATCGGTTACGACAGGCAGGTCCTCATACTCGACCCGGATCAGCTTGAGCGCCGCAGCCGCTTCCGCCTCGGTCTGCGCGACCACAGCCGCGATTTGGTCGCCGACAAACCGGACGACATCGGTGCCAGGCTTGGGGGAGCCGGGTCCGCACAGCACGGGCTGATCCTGCCACTGCAAACCGTACTCATTGACTGGCACATCCCTGGCGGTATACACCGCAGCGACGCCGGGCGCTGAGTCCGCCTGACTCGTGTCGACTGCCTTGACGCGCGCATGAGGCCGGTCCGCGAACAAGATCTTCATGTGCAGCATGCCCGGCATGCTGAGATCGCCGGAATAGAGAGTTTCCCCGGTTACTTTGCCGCGTGCATCCACGCGAGGGAGAGATTTACCAACTGTTCTATGAGGAATCATTTGTCTGCTTTCATGAGGCGGCGGCAGGATCGTTTACAGCGCCAATCCCTATCGCTTGTATCGCTTTACCTTCGTGCGGATCGGCGGCGCATCCTGCGGTCCATAGAGCGGAGGACCAAATATGGTGTAAATATATCCATAGAGGATGGACATCAGCCCTCCAATAATAATCGTGAGCACGATCGCAAAGACCAGGTTGGCGATCAGGTTGTTCTGCACCAGCAGGAAATTCCAAAACGGCGCCAGGACTCGGATGCCTAGTAAAAACTGCGGAATAGTGGGAATCCCGAGCCAGCTCGCGGGAAGGGGCCAGCCGCGGCTGATGCCGTAGTTGACCAGTAGTATGGCAAACCCATAAGCAAGGATGGGGACAACGATCATCATGATACAGCCAATCCCCCGCACGATCGGGTGAACTCCAACATTACGCGGTTTGGGTGGTTGCGTTCTATACGTAGTGTACTTGCCCATTCGATTACCTCTACTTCCTGATCAGACGATTGCCTTGCCAGTCTGTGCGGCGGCGCTGTCAATGGCTTGCACAATCTTGTAATAACCCGTACAACGGCACAGGTTGCCGGTAATTGCCTGTTCGATCTCGTTGCGGGATGGGTTCGATTTCTCTTCCAGCAATTTGGCGGCAGACATCACGAAGCCCGGGGTGCAATAGCCGCACTGCACGGCGCCGTGCTCAATAAATGCCTGTTGGACGGGATGAAGCTGTCCATCCGTTGCCAGTCCCTCCACGGTGATGATCTCCGCGCCGTGGGCGCGCGGCGCCGACACCAGACATGCCATCACAGCCTTGCCGTCCAGGAAGACGGTGCAGGCGCCGCATTCCCCTTCGGCGCAGCCTTCCTTGGTGCCGACCAGGTTTGCATCCTCGCGCAGCAGGCGCAGGAGCGTTTTGTGATGCCCGCTGTTGAATGTATGTTTCTTTCCGTTGATCATGGTCTCGATCGGAGAAGTGGGTGTGGCATGCGCCTGCTGTACGCTTGCCTCGGAGTTTGCATCACTCCATAACAGGATCGGTTCGACCGGCATGCCAGCCTGTTCCCGCCCATCGCGCACAGACCTTAACCCGCGCAGTGTGCAGACGCGCACCATCTCGCTTCGATAGGCTGCCGAGCCGCGAATATCGTCAATGGGCTTGCAGGCGTTCATCGTGAGGCGCGCGGCTTCTTCGAGGACATCGTCTGTGAGTTGCCTGCCCACCAGATACTCTTCCGCTTCCGGCGCACGGATGATCGTGGGGGCGACGGCTCCTAGCGCAATAGCGGCGGATTTGACTCGGTCACCTTCGATATCCAGAATAACGGCAACGTCAATAATGGAAATCGCTTGAGCGCGGCGTAACGCCAGTTTGATGAATGTCCCGCGGGCGGTCGTCTGCATCGCCGGGAAGGAAATATCCACCATCATCTCGTCGGGCTGCATCACAGTCCTGCGGACGCCGGTATAGAAGTCCCTGAGCGCGACTGTGCGCGTGCCTCGTACGGAGTGCAGCGTGACCGAGGCGTCAAGCGCGATCAGTGGCGTGATCGTATCGTTGGCGGGCGAGGCGGTGATCAGGTTCCCGGCGATCGTGCCGCGGTTGCGAATCTGCGGAGCGCCCACCTCCCAGGCGGAGCGTGCCAGTGGATATGCCCGGGCACGGATCAGCCTGGACTCAGCACAATGATTGTGTGTGACCAGCGGTCCAAGATGGATGACGTTGTCTTCGTCGATTGTGATGTGATCGAGGTTGGGAATGCGGGTGACGTCGATCAGGGTATTGATCCCACTGCGGACGCCGCGTTCGAGTTCGAGTATTAAATCGGTAGCACCCGCGACAATGCGGGCGCTCTCTCCTTGTTTTGATAATCCTTCAAGTACTTCATCGATCGTGGTTGCGTTTATATATTCATGCCACATGGTATCACGAGAGACCCTAAGGGTTTTCACGCATTACCCCTTTCGTTGCTCGGAAGGCAAAACTCTTAGGGTCTACATCCTTTACTTATTGCCCATCTCCAATGACAACTTCAGACCTACGGTTGTAGGTTTCCACCGCTGTCCTGGCGATCGTGGTGACGTTGCGAATGGCTGCCGGAAGGGCGCCTTCATCGCCAAGGCTCGCTTCCACGTTATCGAGGGCGCGCCCTACCTGCTCGGCAAGGTCAAAGAACGCAGCGTCGTACTGGTAGATCGCTTCGAGTTCTTTTTCGTTGATTTTCACAGCATCGAACAAGCCAGAGTAGCCGCGCGGTGCGGTGCTGATCTTGTCGATGAACGTGCGCAATTGCAGTGCCGCCCGTTCGATGTCATCCACATACTGGATCATGCCGCTGCTTACCATATCCACCTGGATCTGCGATGTCCGCTTTAATTGTTCATCGAAGCGGCGCGCGACCGTATCACGCAGCAGCTTGTCCGCGTCGCGACGGTTTTGTCGTTCGATGTAGCCGCCAAACCCCGGGATAAGCGATGCCAGCCGTTTGAATGGGTCCTGCTGGCTTTTTACTTTCTCAAAGAATTCATCCATTTGTGCCTCCTGCGAGGATATACGTGTGCTCACGTATTAAGTCGCACGGGCACATTATAGCCTGAGATGAGGGTTATAATCAAGAAAGGTATTCGTTAAGACCCTAAGGGTTTCGTACTGGAACCTATACCGCGTATAGAGCAAAAAAAGTTCTTTTTTGTACCTTTCTTTAACTGGCAGAAAAACCCTTAGGGTCTAGCGCCACAAAAACAACTTCCCTCGGCTCACGAGGAAGAAATCTAAACGCCCGACGTGGCGTCGGGCAAGGAGGAACAGAATGGTAACCACCATGACGAACGATATTCAATCTCTGCTTGGCGATCAAGCGGAATCCCTGCTCGGGTTCGATTCGCCCAAGATCCCCAGGGAACGTTTGCATTTGCCCGGACCCGATTTCGTTGACCGTGTCTTCATGCAGTCTGACCGCAATAATCGCGTGCTCGGCAACCTGGCATGGATGTACAGAAATGGACGGCTTGGCGGCACGGGTTATCTTTCCATCCTGCCGGTGGACCAGGGCATCGAGCACGCGGGCGGAGCCAGCTTCGCGAAGAACCCTGATTACTTCGACCCCGAGAACATTGTCAAATTAGCCATCGAAGGCGGGTGCAATGCAGTCGCCTCCACGTTCGGTGTGCTGGGGATGACAGCGCGCAAGTACGCACACAAAATCCCTTTCATTGTAAAGATCAACCACAACGAATTGTTGACCTACCCCAACAGCTATGAACAGATCCTGTTTGGCACGGTGGAGCAGGCGTATGAGATGGGTGCGGCAGCCATCGGTGCCACGATCTACTTTGGTTCGGATGATTCGCATCGTGAACTGATCGAGATCGCTGAGGCGTTCGCGCTGGCGCATGAACTGGGGATGGCGACCATCCTCTGGTGCTACCTGCGGAACAAAGGGTTCAAGGGAGACAAGGATTATCATGTCTCTGCTGATCTAACCGGGCAGGCGAATCACCTCGGCGTCAGCATCGAAGCAGACATCATCAAACAGAAACTGCCTGAGAACAACGGCGGTTTTCTGGCTCTGAACACAGGCAATAGCTCCTACGGCAAGCTGGACAAGCGCATCTACAGCGAGCTGACCAGCGACCACCCGATCGATCTGTGCCGCTACCAGGTAGCGAACTGTTACATGGGACGCATCGGTCTGATCAACAGCGGCGGCGCCTCGGGCGAGAACGACTTTGCCGAAGCTGCTGCGACCGCGGTCATCAACAAGCGCGCCGGCGGCATGGGCCTCATCTCGGGGCGCAAAGCCTTCCAGCGCCCGATGGCAGAAGGTGTAAAACTCTTGAATACCATCCAGGCTGTATATCTGGATGAGAGTATCACGGTAGCGTAAGTTGTAATCAACAAACCGTTGAAGCGTGGCATTTGTATGCCACGCTTCTTTATTTGAATGAACTCCGCGTTAATCATGAGCGCGGCGGTAGAAAGCTAAAGCACCCGCCAGTGTGATCAGCGCGCCTCCACTGAAGCGATTGATCCAGACCATTGCCATCGGTGTGCGAAAAAGCTGTACGGCACGCGCGCCGCTGCTGGCATAGGCAAGCATCACCAGCCCATTGATCGCGGTAAACGTCAGAGCAAGCAAGACGTATTGTGGGAATTGAGGAACCTGCGGGTTCACAAATTGGGGAAGGATGGCGGAGAAGAATAAATAGCCTTTCGGATTGGTCAATGCGACCATTAGACATTTAAAAAGCACCCGGTAGGGGTGTGATGTGGTGGGATGTAGCCCCAGAAGTGCATCATGCTGTGACTCGGGTTTGGTACGCAGCAGTTGAATGCCAAGATATAGAAGATAGACGACACCGATCCACTTCAATATCTGGAATGCTGTTTCAGAAGCAGCCAGCACTGCTCCAAGACCAATCGACACCGCGCTAATAAGGATCAGGTCTGAGAGCATGGCGCCAAGCATTCCAAAAAGTGCAATCCGGGTGCCAAAACGCGCCCCGTTGGATAGCGCAAGCAGGACGGTGGGACCAGGTGTTGCAATTGCCACAAAAGAAGTAACCATAAACATCATGAGCACAGTGGTAGACATCTGTGAACCTCTAATCTTATATAAGGCAGGAAGCGTATGCCGTAGTTTACCTTAATGGGTTTGTTTGCGCAGCGCCTGTTGCCTGCCATGACAATGATTCCACCGGTTCGTTATATTTATCATGGCTGAAGTGCCTGAAGTGGAAACCCTCGTGCGCGACCTGCGCGAAGCTGTGGTCGGGCGGACCATTCGCACAGCAGAAGTGCTGCTTCCAGCCGCTGTGCGTTTCCCAACTGAGGACGGGTTCACGACCGCACTTACCGATCGCGTCGTCCTCAAGGCAAACCGCCGCGCGAAATATATTCTGCTGCCTCTCTCAGGCGACCTGATGCTGGCGGTTCATTTGGCGTTATGGGGCACATTGATTCTCGTGCCGACGGAGCAGCCTTCACTGCCCGAAAC
>JAICQC010000011.1 GCA_025938055.1 Anaerolineales bacterium
AAGACGGTGAGCGCATCCTGGCTCGAGGTCGGTCGCGCTGCCTCGACGAACCCGGACATACCGGGATCAGGTGCCGCGGCATTCAGAGCCGTGGCCACGTATGTCCAGAACAGTCCCGGATCATTGTCACCGGCGTCGAGCGACAGCCAGGCAACCGCACGACCATCGGTTTCCGCGGCCGCCAGCCACTCCGCGAGCAGGGTGGATTTCCCGAAGCCGGCCGGTGCAGAAATGAGGGTCAGTTTACGACCCTCAGAAAGTCCTTCGTCCAGCCGCTCGATCAGGCGAGTACGGACGACCATGTTCTGAGGAGGTGGAGGGATGTAAAGCTTCGTGCCGAGAATTGGCACAGCCAGAACCGGGACAACCATAGATTCATTATATAACATCTATTCAGACATCAACTATGCAGTCACGGACTCTAAAACTGACCACGCTCTATACGGTCCGGGAGCTCTCTGTAGCAATTGACGTCCCCAACAGAACCTTTCGCGGACTGGCTGTCGGCAGGCGCGCCGCATTTTTATGACAAGAAAGGCCATATCTGGATCAATGGAAGAGAATTCGCTGACTGGGTTGTAAGCCTACAAAAACCCAAACGGGATAGAAAAATTAAAGATCATGAAGCATATTGCTTGAGGTGCAATCAGGTGGAAATGGTGAATCCCACAGTGAATGTGGTCCAGGGAAATTTACTTTTACACAAGGGAAAATGCCCCAATTGTCATTGCACAATCAATCGTGGCGGCCGACGACCAAATGCACTTATCAGCGTACGTGACCAACAGGAATTAGCAGAATGACCCCAAAGAAGAGATTGATCCACCCACGACAACACCGAGCTGCGTACGAAGTTGATCAGGTTTCAATTCCCTAAAGCGGGGCATGGCTATTGGGACTCTGTCAAAATGAACGCGCCGGATCGAGTTTCAAATCGTCCGGCAACGAAGAAGCTTTCTACTTTTGTGCCAATCGCCACTCCAGTGCCGTATACCGCTGCGTCACCTTATTATTTCGCACCGCCATGCTAATGGCACGCCGGCTGCCTGAAAGAACGCATAACTTGCGAGCGCGGGTGATAGCTGTGTAGAACAAGTTGCGCTGCAACATGGTGTAGTGTTGAGTCACAATCGGCATGACAACGGCAGAAAATTCCGACCCCTGCGCTTTGTGGACGGAGATGACATAGGCAAGAGCCAGTTGGTCTGCTTCACTCCAATCGAAGGTGACAGATCTGCCATCAAAGTCGACCTGCAGGATCTGTTCGATGATATCCATAGACTGGATGAAGCCAATATCCCCGTTGTATACGTCTTTATCATAGTTATTCTGAGTTTGCATTACCTTGTCGCCCAGCCGGAAGACGGTCCCATACAGACGCCGCTCGGGCTTGTTGTTCGCCGGTGGATTGAGCTTTTCCTGCAACCGGTCGTTCAGAACGGTTACTCCCGCCGGTCCGCGATAGATGGGCGCCATGACCTGGATATCATGGATAGGGTCAAAGCCGAACTTCTGCGGGATTCGTTCTGTGACGATCTGGACGATCCAATCTGCCGCGGCCGCCGCATCCTCCGCAGGGAAGAGGAAGAAATCGCCTTCACTCTTGGAGAAATCCGGGGATTTGCCCTGGTTGATCAGGTGGGCATTGGTGATGATCTTGGAATGAGCTGCCTGGCGGAAGATGATATTCAGGCGCGTGACCGGCACAACGTTGCTGTCAATGAGATCTCGAAGCACGTCGCCGGCGCCAACGGAAGGAAGCTGGTCCACATCCCCTACAAACAACACACGTGTCCCTGGTCGAATAGCCTTGAGCAAGTTGTTTGTCAACAGCAGGTCGAGCATGGATGCTTCGTCTACTACAAGGAAGTCCAGATCGAGCGTATTTTCATCATTGTGCTTGAAACCTTCCACCGGAGAAAATTCCAATAAACGATGAATGGTTCTCGCCGGTCGCCCGGTCGCTTCGGAGAGCCTTTTGGCGGCGCGCCCGGTCGGCGAGGCGAGGGCGTACTTCATGCCCTGTGCCTCCAGGGTAGTAATCAAAGCTTTCAAGCAAGTGGTTTTTCCTGTGCCCGGTCCCCCCGTGAGAACACTGACGGGATGAGTGAGCGCCATCTGGATCGCCAATTGTTGTTCATCAGACAGCTGCTCATCGGAGAAAAGAGCTCGGTTCATTGATCTCTCTGCAGACAACGCACTTGCAAGGGTTTTCAAACGTTCCGCCACTCCCCTTTCCCCGAAATAGAGTGGGGTCAGATAGATCACAGAAGAAGTATAAGCTCCGGCAGCTTCGCTAACCACCGACTTGCCTTTTTCGGCTGGCTTATTGTTCAATGGAACCATATCTGCGCGGATGCGATCATCCTGCGCAAGGCGATCCAGCGCGGGAGAGATCAGATCTGGTGAGACTTCCAGCAGCTCGAGGGCTCGTTCTCCAAGGGACTCCTTAGGAACAAAGACATGCCCTTCATCGATCATTTCGTTCAAAGCAAACACGATCCCTGCCTCGATGCGCGAGGGATGGTCGACTGGCAACCCAAGTGCCCGAGCAATTCGGTCTGCGGTTTTGAACCCGACCCCGTAGATGTCCCGTTCCAGCTGGTAGGGATTCTTTTGAACGATCTCCAGTGATTGATCGCCGTAGGTCTTGTAGATCTTGACAGCCAGGTTAGTGCTCACACCATGACTGTGCAGGAACACCATGATCTCCTTGACCTGTTTCTGTTCCTGCCAGGCCTTGGTGATCTTGCCGGTCCGGTCCATGCCGATGCCGGAGACCTCGAGAAGCCGCTCGGGGGTTTGCTCGATCACGTCGAAGGTTTCTTCCTTGAATTTTGCGACGATCCGCTCAGCCAGCTTCGGACCGATCCCTTTGATCATCCCAGATCCCAGGTAGCCCTGGATGCCAGCCAGTGTCGCGGGCAGCGTTTGTTCACACACCTCCGCTTTGAACTGGGAGCCGTGTGTGGGATGCCTGCTCCATTGTCCCTGCAGTTGGAGAAATTCTCCCGGTGAGACTTCGGGCAAATTGCCTACCACGGTAGCCAGCCCGTCGAAGCTCAGGCTGGATTTCGGTATCGCGTGCATTCCTCTCTGATGTTCCGGGCGCAGGCGCAATACTGTGTATCCGTTTTCCGAATTGTAGTAGGTGATGCGCTCCACTGAACCAGAGAGAATATCCATGTTGATAAGTATACACGGGGATTACTCGCTGCCCATAAAGATCACTTATAAAAAATGTGAGTTTTCGACAGTAATAATTAATCCCTGGAAAAAGCACACATCAATTCTGACGAGGAAAATATGTCTATCGTCGAGGCAAGGTCAAGGTAATACGGTGACCAATGCCGATGTGGATGCGCTCATGGGCAAGTCCACGGACGAGTGGCTGGTTGCCAACGTGGGGATTCGTGAGCGCCACTGGATGGCGCCGGACCAGGTCACCTCTGACCTGATCGTGGAGGCATCCCAAAGAGCGCTCCAGCGCGCCGGAATTTCCGCCCACGACCTGGACCTGATCATTGTCTCGACGGACACGCCTGATTACCTATCCCCGGGCACGTCTGTGGTGGTGCAAGCCAGGCTGGGCGCGGAAAAGGCAGGCTGTTACGATGTCAACTCGGCGTGCGCGGGCTGGGTGACGGCACTGGACCAGGGTGCCCGTTATCTAATGACAGAACCCACCATGAGCTACGTTCTGGTGGCAGGTGGGTATGGCATGAGCCGCTTTCTCGATCTGAAGGACAAGAAGACTGCCAACCTGTTCGCAGACGGCGCGGGCGCGGTTGTCCTGGGCACAGGAGAAGAACCGGGTTTTCTCACCAGCAATCTCCTGGCAGTTGGCTCCTTTCACGATGCGCTGGGGATCTATTCCGGCGGCACCTATCGCCCCGCGACAACCGAGAACCTGGAGCAGTTCGGACCTCCCAAAGTGGAGTTCGTCTACGGAAGTTAGCTACTAATTTTTGGAAGCAATAAATTGTATGCTCCGAGCAGCGAGCTATTCTTCATTTCGCAATACGAGCTTTGGGCTGTGTTCCCAGCCAGTGCTTGCGCTTGGTTGCGGGCTTAATCTGCGGCTCTGCTATCATGCTCACCCCGCTTGATTAGGGACGCAAGCAAACTGCGTGCTTGCCTTCTAATCTCCCAGAGCCCAGACTCGTACTGTTTTGTCACTGCTTGCAGAAATGATTGTGGTTCCATCTGGCGAAAAATCAAGATCCAGGATCGGATTGGTATGGCCTGCGAGTATTCGCGTCACCTGCCATGTCACTGTATCGAGCAACCAGATTTCATTCCCATTATTTATGGCAAGCTGTCCTCCATTGGGTGAGAATCCCAGTATGTCGAAGAAAGGACTACCAACAAATCTTATTCGCGACAATCGTTTCTGTGCCTTCATATCCCAAACAGATAGGTAGTAGACGTGTTCTGTTATTCCTGTGTCTTCATCTGGGGAAGCGCTAAATGAAACGCCATAGGTTCCGTCTGGAGATAGAGAAAATCCGTTAATGGAATCCTGCGTACCAAAACTGACCGTCCCATCGGGGGCAATTGTCGGGCTTAAATCAACAGGATCGTAAAATTGAAACACGGTATTTCCTGTGGTTACTTCAAAACCGCTGCCATCTGTATAGATGACCCTGCTGTCAGGGGAAAATGAAAAGGTCGTGCCCATTGCAGGATAGGAAGCACTGACTTGCATAGAGGTGGAGTCGATCAAGTACATGTCGGAGGTGGTCAGCACGCCAATAAGTTCACCGTCAGGGGAATATTGAATCAGCTGGGGGCTGGAAGATAAAGCGGTCCTTCCCAGCATCTCCCCGGTTTGTGCGTCCCAAAAATAAATTCTTGAATCATTTCCTCCTGACAGAATGACCCTGCCGTCCGGTGAGTAGGCTAGGTCATACAGGACACTTGTATCAACCTCCCACTCTGTAACCGTCTGCAAGTTTTGAAGATCAACTACGACGATCCTGGATGGAAGTTGTTCGGCAGTGTTGTCAACGTCGTGCGACATTCCCAATACAGCTGATCCACCGATGGGAGAAAATGAAATGGAATAAATGTTTTCCTGCGGAACATAGAGAAAATTCGAATGTTCGAACTGTTCAATGAACCATTCATTTATATTGCTCCCTTCGGGATAGGAGCCATATCCACCGCCAAAGCCAACTTTTGTTTCTGGCGGCGGTCCACTCTCGACGGTTTTCGAAAAAACCACCGTGCCATCTGGCCAGGATAGTATTCTTATGTTCAAAGTGACTCGAAACGCAGCGGACCCATCGGTGTAGCTTCCGACCTGTGTCTTCGTTTCGAGTCTGCAAACAATGGAACGCACGGACTCTTCGGAAAGGGCGAACAGGTGAGGAATGGAGTTTCCAATTCTCCAGGCCGGCACCTGATCGCGTTCCGTTTTCATCATTCCAAGGTAAGGCAGACTGATCTGTTTCGACTGAACTGGCGCTGAATAAGCCGCATCACAAAGTGCACCTGCTCTTTCTTCCAGTCTCTCGGGCGATGTAGTGGCAGTTGGGATCACGGTAGGTGTTAGGGTGATTGTAACGGGCGGGATGGGTGTTCCCGTCGGTGTAGAGAGTTCAACCGTAGAAGTTGCACTCGCTGACGTCGAAAGGGTCACTGTTGCAGGAATATTTTGACATGACGGAACAATGAATAAAAGCAAAATCACAAGATAGAACCACTTCATCTTTGTATCTCCGCAGTATGCCGATTGATTTGGTATTTTATCACCCGGAGATGACGTGTAAACAATAGATTATTCTATAGGGTCTGGTTTGCCGGGTACTGACCCAGGCAATCCCTCGTCTATTTATATTTTTCCTTCAGCTCGCTTGCGGCGTTAATCAACTCCTCGGCATTCCGTTGAACCTTCTTGATTGCCTCTACTGCGTCATCAACACCCTTTGGACCCGCACGGAAGATATTCTCGTCCAACCAGACAGCTTCATGTTCGCAGGCACGCTGGGCTTCCGGCAAACTCATCCTCTTAAAATCAAAGTACTCCGGGAAGGCATTGGGCACAGCCAGCTTTGATTTTTGTGGCTGGAATAACGTGTAATTATTCATTGCCTCATAACCTGTCCAGCATTCTATGCCTTCCGCATCCAACGCGCCCACGAGTAGATCATGCTCCATGCCGAACGCCTGCGGGTCGATGGCAAAAATGTAACGGTAGAAGGATCGGGTAGTGTGACGCGGGTCCCGTTTCAAGAGTCGAACGCCTGGAATCTCACTCAGGGACTCGTCCATGTAGGCTGCCATTGCCTCGCGCTCCTTCGCCTGCACGGGAAAACGTTCAATGCCCACCAGTGCCAGTGCGGAAGCAATCTCACTCATCCGAAAGTTGCCTCCCACCTGAAACTCCATCGTTGAATCTTCGGGACCGCCACCCAGCGCATGTGGACGTCCGCAATCAATGATCGATGCGGCTTTTGCTGCAAGTTCGGGTGTGCGGCACAATAAGATCCCCCCCTCACCAGTCGTAAGGGTCTTCGAGGATTGAAGTGAAAATGAACCGAAGTGACCGATGGTCCCGGCGCCGCGACCGTTCCATTTCGCGCCGTGGGCATGTGCGCAGTCCTCAATGACGATCAGGTTATATTTTTCAGCAAGAGCCATGAGCGCATCCATGTCTGCCATGTTCGAGCCAAGATGTACCGGGATAATCGCCTTCGTCTTCGGGGTAATCGCTTTCTCTGCGGCTTTTGGGTCAAGGCAATAATTATCCGGGTCGATATCCACGATGACAGGGATCGCTCCCGCCGCCATCGGGGCGGAGGCGGTCGCCTGGAAGGTGTATGCCGGCACGATGACCTCGTCGCCCCAGCCGATGCCCGCAGCGCGTAGTGCGACCTCCATGGTCACCGTGCCATTGGCCATCGGCACAGCAAAGCCACCGCCCTGCATCTCAGCGAATTTCTTCGCCAGTTCAGCTGTCTTCGGTCCGGGATACGGATAGCCTCCCCACCGCCCCGACTTGATCACTTCGGTCACAATGTCTATATCGCGCTGATCCCAGACGGGCCATTGAGGATAGGGTTCTGTACGGGTTTTGGATCCACCCAAGATAGCAAGTTCCGGCATAGTTGACTCCTTTGATTATCGATCACAGAATAGGCTGGAAATGTTTATTGCACCAATTGCCTTGCACTCTTAATGAGGTTCTTACGAAAGGGGTACGGATCGATGCCCGCCATTTGCATGCCTAGCATCAGCGGACCCACAACCGGTGGGCCCTCGAGACGGATCAGTTTTGCCTTTTGCAAATGCTTTATGACAATGTCTTGCATGGGTTGCGTGATAAACTCACCGGCGTCAAAGACACTGCCAGATTGAACGATTTCGATCTCATCCTCTTCCATTTCGATCTGGCGCGCCACAGAGATCGCCAACCAGCCGAGTTCCTCCCCTGCCCACTCCAGGATCTCGCATGCGGTCTGGTCGCCGGCGCGTGCGGCATTGATCACTTCGATCGCCATAAAAGGGGAAAGATGATAATGATTGTTCGAGAGACCTTCCATCAAATCCATTTCATCCTTTGCCCCTGTGGATTCGAGATAGATCTTTGTCAGCGCAGTTGGCGGGATTCGCTTGATCCAGGCATAGTTGACCAATTGCAGTCCCTTCGCCACAATCTCATACGCACCGCCGGATTCGCCACAGGCAGGACCATTGCCAACAATGCGCCCCTCCTTTCCATTTTTACCGCGCCCGCGACAATTGTTGGAGGACCCTGCCGAGACATTCACGCCAATTCCCTGCGACGTTCCGGAAATCAATCCATTCACGCCATCATTGATCACGTCGATCGGGCAGGATAACCCTAACATGGCGATGGCTTGCAAATGTGCCTCTCGATCAGATGGAAAGTCGTATCCCGCGACGCCAAAGCCTGCTCCGGCTATCTGTTCCTCTCCCATACCAGCCATCAGACACGCGCCATCAAACGACTTTTGTAAAACCCTCGCCAAACCTTCATAGCCAACACTCTGATGATTCCCGCCTCCGGCCTTGCCAAACCCGATGCACATGCCTGTTTCATCTGAGATTAATGCATGGGTTTTGGAAGAGCCCACATCAATGCCAAGAAAGTAACGCATTTAGGATTCGCCTCTGTTTGCTTAAGTTTTCAGTTGCTAAAAACCGCAATGCAATGCACTGGGATGAAGTACTTTCAATGGTTCACCTCGTGCAAACGATTCTCCCACCGCAGCCTGCCTGGATTTCGCGTCCAGAGCCGCGAGCAATTGATCCATCTCCTGTGGGCTAAACTGTGCCTCGTAACAGCGGACCGCTGCGAGCTTGTCCTCCCACGTCTCAGAAATATCCATAATCTGGTTGGGCTCACGGGTGAAGTATAGAACGATCCCCTTGATTTCGTGTCCTCTGTAGGCAGAATCAACAGCAGGATCGCTGGACTGTATTTTGGTGAGACCGGCGAACATTACGGCTTCGGCAGCGGCAAGACCCGTCTGGATGTGGTCACGATGGGCTTCATACGTCAGCCACGCATCCGGGGCAAAGACGTAGTCCGGTTGCAGGAGACGGATGTATTTGAGGAAGTCACGACGCAATGGGAAGTAATCATAGTCGCCAGCGTCCGGATAGCCCAGCCAGAACTGCTCTTTCACACCGATGATCTCGCCCGCTGCGAACTGATCGCGTTTCAGCGCTTGTGCAGCTTCTCGATCGGAGAGTGAATGGTCCACGACCCCCATTAAATCATCGGTGGCAGTGAGATAGAACAATTCCGCGCCCTGTTGTTGGAGCAATGCAAGTGTTCCCGCGACCGCAATATCGTTATCATCGTAATGCGGCTGGATACATAACACACGCTTTGCGTCCAAAAGATTTGGTTTGGGGAGGATGGATTCAATGGTCATATAGCCTCTCGTTATCTGATTTCCATAACCTTTCCAGTTTGTGAGCTTTGGTATGCCGCGTCGACAACCTTCATGTTTATCATACCTTCCAAGCCTCCAGGCACAGGTTTCTGCCCATTATGGATGCAATGGACAAAATACCTCAACTGGTCGTCATACATGCTTTGCGGGCAATGCTCTTCCCGAGGAAAGGCGAAACCTGGTTCGATCACATCAACCGTTTGCGCCTGATGATTCGGCAGTTCCAGCTTTGTTGGAAACAATTGACCAAACCCCTGTGTACCGTATAGCTGAGTCGCCGCCTGGGGTGCGTCGGCATGCGGCTGCCACCAGCCTGACTCAATATAAGAAATCGCGCCGTTGTCCCAATCGACGATGATGATACCCGTGTCATCCACATCAAAATTCTTATAAAACGTTCCGATCTTTGCATACACGGCAACAGGCTGCGGATCGCCCAGCAGAAATCTTGCGGTATCCAGCGCATGGATTCCCATATCTGCCAGGGCGCCGCCACCCGCGAATTCCTTTTGCGTGAACCAGCCATCGGGTCCCCAATTTGTGTGCACACCGATGCCTTTTGTGCGGATGATCTTTCCTATCCTGCCCGCCTGCTCTTTCAGCCATAACACGTCGAGGTCGAAGCGCCAGCAATGCGCCACCATCAAGAGCGCATCGGATTTCTGCGCGGCAGCACACATTTGCTCTGCCTCCTGCGCGTTCATCGACATTGGCTTCTCCACCATCACATGCACCCCCGCATCCAGCGCGGCGATCGTTTGCGGCGCGTGCAGGTAATTGGGTGTGCTCACCACCAGCATGTCCACATCCCCATCTTTGAGTAGCGCTTCCACGCTTTCATACTGCCGCGTGATCCCAAACTGTTTGCCAAATCTTGTCATTGAATCGGCTTTGTGGTTGACCACTGCCACCAGGTCCAGCCCCAGATTCTGCGCAGCTTGCGCGTGGATCTTGTTGATATAACCCGTCCCTGCAAATGCAATTTTCATGCCTTCTCCTTAAGTACTGGGCGATCCCATGCACGTGAGGCACAGGGTATGTCTAGCCTTTGATACCGGTAAATACAACGCCTTGTGTAAATATTTTTTGTGAGAAGAAAAACAGCAGGATGGGCGGAACGATCATCAGCACTGAGACCGCCATGATCAGGTGTGTGTTGACAGTGTAGATCGCATCGAAGGTTTGCAGCCCTACTGCCAGGGTCCAGTTCTCGCGGGTGTGCAGGAAAATAAGCGGTTCGTAGAAGTCATTCCACGCATAGAGGAAGTGGAAAATCCCTACAGATACAAGCGCAGGTCGTGCCTGTGGCAAAATGATATAAAGCAGAATTTGCAGTGGATTGGCGCCGTCGATCTTCGCCGCGTCATCCAGTTCCAGGGGGATGGTCATGAAAAACTGGCGGAGCAGGAATACATCGTACGCGTTGGCAAAGAACTGCGGCACGATAAGCGGCAGCAGGGTGTCCACCCAGCCAAGTTCCTGGAAGAGGATATATACCGGGATCAGCCGCACCTGGCTCGGCAGCATAATCGTGGATAGCAAAAGCAGGAACAAACCGTTCAGCCAGCGGGCACGGAATCGTGAAAATCCGTATGCCACCAGCGAGCACGAGAACAGCATGCCTGCCATCCCCACGAATGTGACGATGAGGGTATTGCCAAGATACCGCCAGAACGGCATGGCGCTAATCGCCTCGGGATAGTTCTCCCAGTGAATATCCCAGCGATAGCGTTGTTTCTGCTCCCGAATCGTCAACTCGTGGATTACATCGGGTCGCGCGGGATCTACGAACTGTCCCAGTCCGTTGGGGATATTCTTGATAAGGGCGTATTCGCGCACCTCTCCATCGACGGTGACCCGGTAGAGCGGCTCGAGCGTGCCGTTCACATCGACCACCACCGGCTTGCGCGGGAGCAGGGACGCGGCATCCGTGCGGATCTGGGCGGGATCCTTCAGGGAGGTGCTGATCATGTATAAGAACGGAATCAGGATCAGGACGGATCCAGCTGCGAGGATCAGCGTAGAGATTCCCTTGAGAAGCAGCTCATATCCAGTTGCTGATTTGAATATTCCCAGAATGTGATCGGATGCTTTTCTCACGTTAGCCTCTCCCACGCAACTGTCCTTCGTAATACACCCATGCATTCGAGGAACGGAAGATCAGAGCCGTCAGTGTCAAAACGATCAGAAAGAGAATCCATGCCAGCGTGGAGGCATATCCCATATCAAAATAGCGGAACGCGTTTTGATACAGATACACATTATAGAAGAGCGTGGAATGCTGTGGACTACCGAGTCCGCCGATGGAATTGCTGGTAGCAACATAGACCTGGGTGAAATATTGGAACGTGGCAATCATGCCGAGCACAAGGTTATAGAAGATCACAGGCGTCATCATCGGAAACGTCACATTCCAGAAACGCTGCCAGGTATTTGCGCCATCCACTTTAGCTGCGTCATACAAATCGGTTGGCACACCCTGCAAACCCGCCAGATATATGATCATCGAACCGCCCACACTCCACAGACTCATAATGACGAGTGCCGGAACCGCCCACTCGGGATCGCTCAACCAGCCGGGCGGATTCTGTATGCCCAGCACATCTTTCAGAAAGGGATTGAGAACACCCACCCGAGGATTAAGAATGCGCACCCACAGGATCGTGACTGCCACCCCCGCAATGATCGAAGGCAGGAAATAAATTGTGCGCCAGACATTGATACCGCGCAGCTTTTGATTGAGCAGAATGGCAAGGAAAAACGAAAAAGCAAGGTTGAGCGGAAGAGCGATGGAGGCATAGTAAATAGTGACCTGCAGCGACTTCCAGAACAATGGGTCTTTAAATTCACGTGGATTCCCGGTTCGGATGGCATCCCAAATGCCGGAAAAGGCTCTTTCATAGTTTGCCAATCCTATCCATTGCGGGGGATCAATGATGTTGTATTTTGTGAATGAGAAATACAGCGATGCCAGCATAGGTCCAATGGTAAAGATCAGAAAGCCGATGATCCAGGGCACGACGAACGCGTACCCCGCCAGCGCTTCGCGACGGGCAAGACTCATGTTACGCCATGATGAGAAGGACATGCGCCTCCAGAACAGTTTCGTATGCTCACCACGGAGGGCATTGGTAAAAATTCTCCGTGTTCAGGATGATGGAGTCCAACGAATCCCGTCGTTGACCGGCACAGCCAGGAGACCTTGGACTCCATTTTCAATGCATTGATTCAGGCTTCATCCTTCGAGTTACTGACTTGCCCAGTATTCATCGAGGATCTTCTGCAGATCTTCATTACCCTGATCCATGACAGCCTGTACATCCGCTTCAGGCTCACTATATAGGATCGAAAGAACGTTGTTCAGCGTATCGTTCACTTTGCCCCATTCAGGGACCCAGCCTTCGTGATGTGGGTTGTCAAGATAGTCGATGGCTTCGAAGATCACGGCATGATCAATGTTGGGATATCGTTCTTTCAGGAAATTCAAATATGCTTCTTCTGTGGATTTGCGTGCTGGCAGACAACCATAGATCTTACACACATCCACGATCTGCTCAGGTGCCACCAGCCATTTCATCACCTCCCAGGCTGCGTCCTTGTTATCGGCATTTTTGGTCATGGTGAACAGATCAGCATGAATGCGGGCGATGCGCTCGCCATCCTGGTTGTAGAAGAGAGGTGCAATGTCATAAGCGAAAGGAAGCTCATTCAACCCTTCCGACATAAACCAGGTGTGGCTGTACCAAATGGCAATCTGCCCCGAACCGAACGGGTCTGCGCCGGTTGAATCGATCGCAGCCTGTCCATTTGCATCGGGAATGAAATGGTCCTTCCAGATCCCATCATGCAGCCATTGAAAGCCAAATACTCGTTCGGGCGCATTAAAGGTCGCAGTCTTGTAATCATCGGTGGTTGGGCGGCCTACATCGGGCGCGCCGAACATGGTCAACTGGCCGCGCATGTCAGTCCATGTATCGCCATAGCCCCACTGCTTGATACTGGACGGGTCGAAATCCGCATCGAGAGGCGTTCTATCGTTGGTGTCGAGAGTCAACTGTATCGCCAGGTCGCGCAGCGCATCAAGGTTCCATGAGGTATCGGCATAATCATGTGTGGGATAGTCGAGACCTGCCGCGTCGAAAGCATCCTTGTTATAAAACAGGAACGAGGGATAGAGCCCCAGCGGCAGCCCGGCGTCCAGGTCTGGATATTTATTGATGGTGGTCGCAGGACCGTAGAAATCACTCATGTCATAATTTTCTTTTTCGATATAGGGCGTGATATCTTCCCAGTATTCCTTGAAGTTCGCGATGGTGGATGTTCCATGAGGACCCACCAGCTCCGGCGCGTTGTCGCCAGATACCATCGCCAGGAATCGCTCACGTGCCTCTTCGTTCGGGACGATCAGAAATTCCATTTCAATGTTTTCGTGTGATTCATTAAACTTTTGGGCGAGCGCTTCCTGTGCAGCAACCTGATCTGGATCTGTGCCTGTACCAAAGCCGACGAAAATCGTAACCTTTTCTTTTTCGGCTGACGCGGCTGGCGCCTCGGTCGCGGCGACACCCCCACAGGAGACAAGCAGCATTGAAGACATGGCAACTACCGCCAACATTTTAAACAGTTTGTTTTTCATTTTCTCCTCCGGCGAGATTAACTTTTCTGAATACGACTGCGTCCAACGATTTCTTTTTCGGTTCACCTCCTTATCAGGGATCACAATTCATTTTCCTGGATTGAGAATTGATTGGGTTTACATCCGCACGATTCACGGATGACCAGCTCTGTACGCATCAGTGTCAGAGGCTCTGCCGGCTCGCCTTTCATCAGGTGTACCAGCTGACTGACAGCCTCGCGCCCGACCGCCTCGATCGGAGCGCGTACCGTGGTAAGTGCGGGGGATAAATATCGGGCGAAGGGAACATCATCGAAGCCCACAACAGCTATCTCCTCGGGAATGAGGCGTCCTGCCCTGCTGAGGGCACGCATCGCTCCGATGGCTGAGTCGTCATCGCCCGCAAAAACAGCATCGAACTCAATTCCGTTGGAGAGCATTTGTTGAATCGTGGAGAAGGCTTCTTCCTCATCGAATTCGCCGGAAGCGATCAACTCTGGATTGAAATCGATCTTGTGCGCCTCGAGCGCCTCACGATAGCCGCGCTCACGCCAGACGGAGTCTTCATGTCCTTCGGGACCCCGCAAAAAAACGATTCGTCGCCCACCATGCACTTCAATCAGGTGATTGATAAGCATGGCAGCGCCATCTTTGTTTTCAACCGCGATCACAGGGATTTTCAGCGAATCGGGAGGTGAATGATGCAAAAGCACCATGGGAAAGTCCAACTTGTAAAGGTGATGCAGTTCACGATGGTCGAGACTATCCGCGAAGATCAGCAGTCCATCGGTGTTGTGTTCACCAAGCGGTCTGCGCGAAGGTCCCTCTTTTTTGGTGGAATGGATCAGCAGATCATACCCGGCATCATGTGCTCCGGCTTCAATCCCCCTTAGCAATGGTTGGAAAAATGCGCCGCTGATTTCAGACAGCACCAGACCAATGGTATTTGTCCGTTTGCTTGCCAGGACGCGCGCCGCATGCCGCGGTACAAATTGCAGCTCCTCCATCGCCAGGCGCACCCGGTCTGCTTTTTCTGCCTGAACAGGGGTGGTACCGTTCAAGACACGACTCACCGTGGCGATCGAAACCTGAGCCTTGAGAGCAACATCAGCGATGGTAGGTGGACGGTTTTTGGAATTCACTTTGTTTGTGAGTCACCGCGTATGGTGTATGAAAGCGCTTTCTGAAAACGCTTTCACGAGTATACAAAAAATATCTTTGGGAGTCAATGGGGTTTACCGTCAACTTTTCCGATAATGAACGATCAAATTTGATGAGAGGGAGTTATTAATTATAGAAAGCTGTGGAGCTGAAACACGAAAAGCTATCTCAGCCTATCGATGAATGATTGTATTTTTCCTGGATGAAAGCCTCAACCTCGCTTAACGAACGATCGAATGGGCCAGGGTTTTCCATTTTAAGGCTTGTGACGGCAGCCGCCCATATACCGGCTTCGCGAGGCCCGAGAGTGAGCCGCTTGGCAACATAAGTACCCACACAGGTGTCCCCCCGCCCGCTGCGGCCCTCTAGCCGCGCCGGATAAAAATTCATCTCATGGAATTTTCCGTCCGCGTAAATGAGCAGACCATCCCGGTGGGTAAGAACGATCTCCCGCGGACCCAGACCTGCATAGAATTTGGCTGCCCTGTGTATATCCGTTTCGCCGGTCAGAAACTCTGCTTCGACTGCATCACTCTTCACTACATCGATTTGGGCGAGTGTGGATTGCAGTTCATCCCATGGTTCGTATTTCAACTCCAGCCCGCGAAGCACCCGAACAAAACCCTGCATATCGACAGCCACAAACATCCCTTTGGCTTTAAGTGCGCGAATGACATCCATTCCCACCTCCCCTCGTAAGCTTGAGCCGATCACGGCCGCGCGGGCTTTGATGTTCTCGACTTCATCTGCAGTAATGGAGCCCGCCGTGGTGTTGACGGAAAGGGTACGGATATCAGGATCGGTCGTCGGGTATTCAAGTGTTAATAAAGTGGACTGAGGCGTGTAGAGGGCATAACAATCGATGCCAGCGAGCACGAGTTTTTCCACGACATGCTCATCCTCTTTTGCGAGGTGGGTGACGACCGCAACATCGATCCCGAGCCGAGCCGCGGCATGTGCCGCATAGTTGACAGCTCCGCCATCTATCTTCTTTGTGCCAGACGGGGAAATGACCGTATCCTTGGTGTAGTTGCCAATGTACAGAACATCATAGTGTTTCATTGCAAGTCCCTGTCGACGGCTAAGAGCACATCGGATGGAAGTAAGTAGGCGGGCCTGCTCGATCCGTTGCGAGGCAGGAGATTGATCTCTTGAGAAGGATGCAGCGCGGGTTATTTCCCTGCCGGCAGCACCTGGACACAATCCTGTGCAAAGTCCACGGTAACTTTCTCCCCTTCGGGAAAGAGTTGTGTAATTCGTGGATCTGTTTCTGTCCCCAGAAGCAGCCGTCCGTCAACTTCCACGGCGTACTCGATCAGATCGCCAAGATATACCGCGGCGCGCACGATTCCGTGATACAACCCACCGGTCTTTTTGAACTCAATCATCTCCGGACGAACAATTAATGTCACAGCTTCTCCCTCATGAAACTCACGCTTGATATTTGAGAGAGTGATTGATTCGCCCAGGGTCTTGACCGTGAGAGCCGAGCCGTCTTGCGTAAGGACAACGCCGTCGATAAAATTCGCGCGCCCAATAAAATTCGCCACAAACCGGCTGTTGGGAAACCGGTATATCTCGACCGGGCTCCCGATCTGTTCAATGACTCCCTCATTCATGACCACGATTCGATCCGAAAGCGTCATTGCCTCGATCTGATCATGCGTGACATAGACGCTGGTAATATTCAATGCCTTCTGAATCCTGCGGATCTCTGTACGCATCTCTTCCCGCAGTTTTGCATCCAGGTTGGAGAGCGGCTCATCCATCAACAAGACCTTGGGTTCCATCACCAGTGCCCGCGCCAACGCGACGCGTTGTTGCTGGCCACCGGATAGCTGACCCGGCGCACGATCCCCATATCCCTGAAGGTGAACCAAATCCAGGACCCGGCTTACCCGCTCTGCAATAATTTTTTTACTCAGTCGTTGCACGTTCAATCCGTACGCAATATTTTCGAAAACTGTCAGGTGCGGGAACAACGCATAGCTTTGAAAGACCATGGACATATCGCGTTTGTGAGGCGGCAGCGAATTGATTTCCAGACCGTCCAAGGCGATCCTCCCTGCACTGGGAAATTCGAACCCGGCAAGCATCCGCAACGTCGTGGTCTTGCCACATCCCGATGGCCCCAGCAGGGTCACTAGTTCTCCTTTTTGAATCTCCAGGTTTACCTCCTGGACAGCCACGACCTCACCTATGTTGCCCCGCGCAGGAAAAACCTTTGTAATATTCTCCAGGGTCAAATACATTGAATGTTCCTCACTTCTCTGATGACTACAATCCCTGACTGAGGTCCACACCTTCACGACCACGAAGGAAATGATTGGTTACGACGTTGAGTAGGACGATGGCGATCAAGACAAAGACGATGATCAGCGTGGAGTAGGCAGCCGCGATGCTCACCCCGCCCTGCTCCCATTCGCTGAGGATGGAGGCTGTCACAATCCTCCATTTTGCGCTAATCAGAAAGATGATGGCAGAAAGGCTCGTCATGTGCCTGGTAAAACTAAAGATCAATCCTGCCAGCAGGGCTGGAAGGATGAGCGGTAACGTCACCTTACGGAAGGTGTACTGTGAATCCCCACCCAAAATATTGGAAGCCTCCTCAATGGAGGGATCAATCTGCTGCAGGGAGGCCACGCCAGCCCGCACGGAGGCGGGAAGGCTGCGAATGACAAATGCAGCCATGATGATGTAAGCGCCGCCCACCAAGGCAAACGGAATCTCCATAAAGGACATGGCGCAGGGAATCATCAAAGCCAGTATTCCCCCGATCACCCGCTGCGCGCGATGCTGCAAACCTTGCACGAGAAGGATTCCCGCAAAGATCAGAATAATTGCCAACAGCGAGGGTGGCGGTTGAAAGATAACTTTGATGTGGTCAGAGAACTGGAAAATTGCGTTGCTCCAGAAGCCGCGTTCGATGCTCCGGCTGAATTCTGCAATAGGCCGGGAAATCGCGTCCGCCCAATTCGTACTCATGACATATACCCCTAACAATACGGCGGCCAGAAATCCCACTCTTTTTTTACTGCCCAGGAACAGGAGCGCACCCAGAAGCAGATAAAGCCCTCCCAGCAGATAATAGACCCGGGCGGCTTCGAGCCGGGTCACCAGAAAGCCCGCGGTGGTCCCTATCAGCAGGATGATCAACCTTTCCCGGGCATCCCTGCCAACCACCAAAACGAAAAACATGGCGAGCAGGGCGTAAATGACGATTGCCAGTGCTAGCGGAGGTTTGTTGAAAACCAATATAAAGCCAATCCCCAGGATCGTACCGGGTACCGCTCCGCCAAGATTTGAGCTGAAGTCCAGGGCCTCCTTACCACTGAAATTCTTTCTGACAACCAGCCAGGCAATGACCATTCCGAGGAAGGCTGCAAACGGGGTTGCCAGGGCACTTAGAAACGTTGTATCCAGGATCGCTTCGACCCCGCGCGTGACCACCATCGACCAATGCCTTAACGTCGGTGTGAAATCGACCCCCCAGGTAAAGCTGAAGGAGCCATAGACGATGGTGGCATAGAGCAGGACCACAAAGGCACAGACCAAATAGGCAGCAACATTGAACCCCCAGCGAATGATGGGATCCTTTTCCGTGATCTGCGCCCCAGACGGCTTGCCGGTGACGGAAATATAAGAGCGACGGCTTACATAATATCTCTGGATCATGAACAAGATCAACGTCGGAATGATCAAAATCAGTGATAAGGCGGATGCTTTCTGATAATCGTACTCTCCAATGACTGCCAGGAAGATCTGCGCCGAAAGGACGGTCGTATTACCGGAAATAAAGAGAGGGTTGCCCAGATCCGCCAGCGACTCTACAAAAAGCAGCAAAAAAGAACCTGCGATACCGGGAATCAGAAGAGGCAGCGTCACCGTCCGGAAGATGTGCATGCGGTTCGCGCCCAGACTGGCCGCGGCCTCCTCCATGGATGGGTTCAGGCGCTCGAGCATTGCACGCAGGATCAAATAAGCGACGGAGAAAAAGGTAATGGTTTGAACGATGACCAATCCATCCAGTCCATAAATATCGTTCATTCCCGGGGCAAAATTGATCCCCAGGACCTTCTTCGTGACCAACCCGCTCCGCCCGAACAGAAGGATCATGCTCAAGGCAAGGGCAAAGGGCGGAGAGACTGTCGGCAGCAACGCCAGCCAGTGGAGCAGACCCTTGCCTGGCGGGTTGCAGCGCACGCTCGCGTACGCGAAGATAAAGCCCACCAGGGTCCCAAAGCTGGCCGTGAGCAAACCCATGATCATGGTATCCAGAAAGGCGCGGCGCAACCCCGGACCGTAAAAGGTGTCAAAGTAGCGCGCAAAATACGAAAAATCCAAATTGCCTTCGTCCGAGAAGAACCCGCCGGAAACCGTTCGAGCCAGTGGCAGGATGACGAAAACAAAGATAAAAATTCCAGAGAACAGCAGGCTCATAAACAGCACTGGATCTCTGAAAATCAGTGAAAATTCCTGAAAGCGACGCCTGGCCCCAACAAATTGTATTTTTGAGGACTTTGGTAACGTCAATGTATTCTTCATGCTCCTCCAATTATACAAGACTGGGCGGCACCATGGTGCCGCCCAGTCTTCGGGGATCAATGATTATTCTTTGAGGTTGTCAGCGCCCGCGATCTCGTTCGTAAACTTGTCAACGAACTCCTGCTTATGTTCTCCTGCCCAGATAAAGTCGTAATCAATAAGATTGACCTCGAGCAGTTCCGGATGGGAGAGTTCGACACCCTGGACGGTCGGAGCCTGGTAGGCGGCATAGACAGGACCCAGTGCCTGGGCTTCGGGTGTCAGCGCCCAGTCGAACCAAAGTTTTGCCGCCTGGATGTTTTTGGCGCCTTTGATCAATCCCATGCCGCCAATCTCATATCCAGTGCCTTCCTCGGGGAAGGTCAACACCAGCGGTAATTTGTTGTTCTCGATTTCATTGACAATGTCATGAGAGAATACGATGGCAACAGCCGCTTCACCCTGGCCCACAAATTTGGCGGGAGCTGCGCCGCTCTTCGTGTACTGAGCCATCTGCGCGTCATACTGCTGCAAATATTCCCAGCCCGCCTCCTCCCCCCGGATCTGCAAGACGGTCGCGAGGGCCGTGTAGGATGTGCCTGAAGAAGACGGATGGGCAACCATTACCTGTCCTGTAAATTCAGGCTTCAGCAGGTCGTCCCAGGAGGTAGGAGCTTCAACACCGGGGTTGGCAGCCAGCCAATCTGTGTTGGTCGCAAAACCAAGCGTGCCCACATAGACACCGACCCACTGGTTGTCTACATCCTTCATCTTTGCCGGGTCTGTCAAGTTGGCATAGTTGGGCGAATCGTAGGGCTCCAACAGGCCCTCCCCCTTTGCGGCGACAAAGCTGTCGATGGGGCCGCCCCACCAGATATCGAACTGCGGATTATCTTTCTCAGCCTGTACACGGGCAAGAGCTTCCCCGGAGGACATTCGAACGTAGTTGACGGTGATGCCGTATTTGGCTTCGAATTCCTGCTTCATCCCCTGACACCATTGTTCTTGCGGCGTACATAGAACATTCAGTTCGGTATCAGTGATCTCTGCCGGTGCTTCGGTGGCAGCAGGTGCTTCGGTGGCTTCCGCTGGTGCCTCAGTGGCTACCTCGGGCGGTTCTGTAGCCACAGAAGGGGCCTCGGTCGCGGCTGGCGCGCAAGCGGAAAGGATTGCGGCCAATATCAAAATGTGGATCATCAAGCTGCGGACTCTTTTTGCGGACATCTCTCTTCTCCTTGTGAAATAGAGTGGGCTGGGCATAGGTTCATGCCCTCATTCCAAACTGCAGTCGGTTCGTGCCAGGAATTGAATTAAAGCAATATTAAGGATTTATGCGACTGGTGTCAAGTGGGCATGGTTGATGGAAATTATCGATCTTCGGGCTTTCTCAAAGTAGGGGAAGTAGGTAAAAAAAAGAGCATCCTCGGGTACGCTTTTGTGTATCGCACAAATCTTTAACCCCAGGAGTGTCGCCTGGAGTATAACACACCAGCATGTTAAAGAATCTATTGGTGCTCAAATGTCAATATACAAGATCTGGCCATCAATTGACATTTGCACCATATCTCATTAAACTGTAACCGCAATGCACACGTGTGCAAAGGAGTAGGCTTGCCTGTTACTATTAAAGATATTGCTCAGAAAGCCGGCGTCTCACATTCCACCGTTTCCCGAGCCCTGCGTGACAATTCCCTCATTTCGGCAGAAACGAGAAAACTGGTCCAGGAGACTGCTCTGGAACTCAGCTACCTTCCCAGCACGGCTGCGCGCAGCCTGAAAACTAATCGCTCGCAGGTCCTGGGAGTGATTGTCAGCAATATTGACGATCCCTACTTCAGCGAAATTCTGCAAGGCATGGAAGAGGTTGCCCAGGCAAGTAGCTACAGTCTGTTCATCTCTGCCTCGCAACATGACCCCGAACGGGAGCAGACGATTGTTAAGGTGATGCGTCAGCACCGTGTGGATGGCGTGATCATCTGTTCCACACCTTTCAGCGACGAACAGAACCAGCAATTCTCGAAGTATGGGATTCCGATAGTGGTGGTGAACAACCAGTCCGCTGAGGAGTACCGCTATTCCATTTACCACGACGATCTGGATGGAAGCCGCCAGATCACACAGCATCTTATCAATCTGGGACATACGAAAATTGCCTATCTGGGAAATTCCCGCTCCGGTCGCACCACGCAGGACCGTCTGGCTGGTTTCTGCCAGCAGATGCAATTGGCAGGTCTGTCCATTTCGCCGGATTATATGTACGAGATTCCCGGCAGCGAACCTGAATATACAAGCCGAGCTCTGAATCATTTCTTTGGTCTGCGTGATCGTCCAACTGCCCTCATCTGCTTCAACGACATGATGGCAATTGTCCTGCTGAAAGCTCTGCAACAGCGTGGAATTCAGGTGCCCGAGGAGTTTTCAATTACCGGGTTCGATAACATCGTTTTCTCTGATTACACCAATCCACCTCTGACCAGCTTCGACCAGCCAAAACGATTCATCGGACAGAAAGCCGCGGAGCTGTTACTTGGCTTGCTGGAAACAACTCCCGGGAACAATCCGCCCAATCGAAAGAGCCAGATGCTCAAAGGGAATTTATTGGTTCGAAAATCAACCGCGCCTCCGTCACCAGGCATGGATCAGGAGAATTAAATGCAATCTCGTGCATCCTCTTTGCTGATTGTCCCGGATTTCAATCACAGGGAATACCTTCGGGTTACACCAGATTCAGCCCACTGGGACCACCTATCCTTTGCCGCGCGCCGGATGAAACGCGGCGATACGTGGGATTTCGAGACCCACGAAAATGAACTCGCATTAGTGCTCCTCGGCGGAACGTGCCAGGTCACATCAAACATGGGCAGCTGGACAGACATTGGCAGACGCCCGAATGTGTTTGCCGGGATGCCGTATACGCTGTACCTCCCACCAAAAACACGTTTCACGGTGCAAGCCACGAGCGCGGAACTCGATATTGCCTACGGGTGGTGCATAGCTCAAGAGGCGCATCTCGCTCGATTGGTGAAACCGGCAGAAGTCGAGATCGAGATCCGTGGGGGCGGCAATGTCACGCGACAGATCAACAAGATGATCCCACCCGGCTTTCCAGCCAGCAGGTTAGTCGTGGTCGAGGTCTATACCCCTTCCGGTAATTGGAGTTCGTACCCGCCACACAAACACGATAAGCACATCGTTGATGAAACAGGAAACCTGCTCGAGGCGGATCTGGAGGAGATTTACTTCTACAAGATCGATCGCCCCGAAGGATTTGCCTACCAGCGGATTTACACCCCTGACCGGAAAATCGATGAGCTGATCCTGGCAAAGGACAGCCACCTTGTTCTTTCTCCGCAGGGCTATCACCCTGTCGTTGCCGCGCCCGGCTACAACTGTTATTACCTGAATATGCTGGCTGGCTCAGCGCAATCACTCGCCGCGACGGACGATCCCGAGCATACCTGGGTCAAGGCAACCTGGAAAGAGAAAGACCCGCGCCTGCCTCTTGTGACCATGGACATGGAATAGATGAAGGAGATTAAGATGACCGCATCTGCGAAAAGCAAACTACATCAAATGACCCTGGAATTCCCAACGGACTACTGGAATGACTCTTGTTCGGAAGAGGAACTCACCTACGCAATCAGCCATGGAGCCGTGGGCGCGACATCAAATCCAACCATCGTACACAGCGTTCTCAAGAAGGAATTGCACTTATGGGAAGACCGCATTCGAACCCTGATCTATGAGAATCCCACCTGGTCGGAGGTGGAGATCACATGGAAGCTGTTTGAAGAGATGGCCGTATATGGAGCCAGCTTCCTGTTGCCCATTTTTGAAGAATTCAACGGAAGGAAGGGTCGACTTTCCATACAGACCAACCCGGCGCTCTATCGCGATGCCGCTGCGCTCACCGAACAAGCCGTGCGCTTTGGCAGTTTGGCACCCAATATGATCGTAAAAATTCCTGTCACAAAGGCGGGAATACTAGCCATTGAAGATACGACTTATCGAGGGGTATCGATTAATGCCACCGTGAGTTTCAGCGTCCCGCAGGCGATTGCTGTTGCGGAAGCCGTGGAGCGTGGACTAAAGCGCCGCGTTGCGGAGGGACAGTCCATTGACGAAATGGCTCCAGTCTGCACTATCATGGTTGGTCGTACCGACGACTGGATGAAGGTCGTAGCAAAGCGCGATGGGATCGACATCGATCCCTCCCATCTGGACTGGGCGGGGATTGCCTGCATGAAAAAAGCGTATGAGATCTACCAACAGCGCGGCTATCGGGCTCGCCTGCTCTCGGCTGCCTATCGACACCTGGGACACTGGTCTGAGTTCATCGGAGGAGAACTGATCGTATCGATGCCCTATGAATGGCAGTTGAAAGCCAATGCCAGCGACGTTGAAATCAGGGAATACATGAGCACGCCAGTGGACCCAAACATCGTTCAGGAGATGTATGAAAAGATCCCTGATTTCTGCCGCGCCTACGATGAAAACGGCATGACGGTCGATGAGTTCGATACCTATGGGGCAACCATCCGCACGTTACGCGGCTTCATTACCTCCGCACATGACCTGATGGCTGAGGTGCGCGACTTTATGCTGCCCAATCCCGATGTCAGGAATTCTGAAGCGCTAAATACGGTTAAACCTTAAGCGTTCTTCACAAGGACAACCCTATGGCAACCATTCGACTTACCACTGCCCAGGCAATCATCAGGTTCCTGAAGAATCAATACGTCCACCGCGATGGGCAGGAGAGCCAGTTCTTTGCAGGCGTGCTCGGAATCTTCGGTCATGGCAACGTGGCGGGGATTGGTCAGGCATTACAGGAAAATCCGGATTTTCCTTATATCCTTGTCCGAAATGAACAGTCTGGAGTGCATCTGGCATGTGGGTTCGCCAAAATGAAAAACCGGATGCAGACGTTCGCCTGCACCTCTTCCATTGGCCCGGGCGCGACGAACATGATCACGGGCGCGGCACTGGCGACCATTAATCGCCTGCCTGTGCTCCTGCTCCCGGGAGACATCTTTGCCCGCCGCAACGTAGCGCCCGTCCTCCAGCAGCTGGAATCACCGGGTACGCAAGACATCAGCGTCAACGACGCGTTCAAGCCGGTCAGCCGTTATTGGGATCGCATCTATCGTCCCGAGCAATTGATCACATCTCTGCCGGAAGTAATGCGCGTTCTTACCTCGCCGTCCGATACCGGCGCGGTCACGCTCGCCCTTCCGCAGGATGTCCAGGCGGAGGCATATGACTTCCCCGAGGAGTTGTTTGCACACCGGATGTGGCACATCCCGCGTGCGAGTTCGGACCGCTTCCTGTTTTCTCAAGCGGTAGATGCCATCCGCAAAAGCAAACAACCAATGATCATCGCGGGGGGCGGCGTGCTGTACAGTGAAGCCAGTCAGGCATTGGCGCGCTTCGCCACGCAGACAGGTATCCCGGTTGGTGAGACGCAGGCGGGAAAAGGCTCACTTCCTTATGACCATCCTCAAAACATGGGCGCTATTGGCGCGACCGGCACATCAGCTGCCAATCGTCTGGCTGTTGATGCAGATCTCATCATCGGCATTGGCACACGCTATTCCGACTTCACCACCGCTTCCAAGACCGCCTTCCAGAACCCTGACGTGCGCTTCATCAATATTAACGTTGCCGAATTTGATTCCTTCAAGCATTCCGCCATTCCACTGACCGCCGATGCCCGCCTCACACTCGAAGAACTAGCAGAGGCGCTAAAGCAATACAAAGTTGATGACGATTATCCATCTCGAATCTCCAGCCTCAAGCAGGAATGGGAGCGGGAAGTAGAGCGGTTATTCCACCTGAACAATCAACCGTTGCCTGCGCAAAGCGAGGTGATCGGCGCGATATGGGAATCGGCGGAGCCGAAGGATGTCCTTGTATCTGCGGCGGGCAGTCACCCCGGTGACCTTCACAAATTATGGCGCACACATGAGCCCAATACCTATCATCTCGAATATGGTTATTCCTGTATGGGCTATGAAATTCCCGGCGCGATGGGCGTCAAACTGGCTGACCCGTCCCGCGAGGTCTACGCTTTTGTCGGTGACGGAACGTACCTGATGATGCCTTCCGAAATTGTGACCTCGGTGCAGGAGGGAGTCAAGATCATCATCGTGCTGGTGGACAATCACGGCTTCGCCAGTATTGGCGGATTAAGTCAAGCGCTGGGAAGCGGCGGGTTCGGCACACGTTTCCGAGCGCGGAATCAACAGACCGGGCAGCTGGAGGGCGAATATTTGCCTGTGGATTTTGCCGCGAACGCGCGCAGCCTGGGCGCGAATGCAATCAGCGCATGCAATATTGAAGAATTCAAACAGGCTTTGCAGGATGCTCGCAAAGCCACGAAGACGACGGTTATCGTGATCGAGACCGAGCGCGAGGTCCGCGTGCCTGGCTACGACTCATGGTGGGATGTGACTGTTGCCGAGACATCTACAATTGATAGTGTAAAAGAGGCGCGAGCAGAGTACGAGGAAGCCTCGAAGAAGGAAAGGTATTTTTTATAGAGCTGACAACTGCAGGGAATGCCCGCACCTCCGCGGCGATTGGAATGGTCACACTCTTTCATTGGACGAAACAGGTCCTGTCATGCGAAGCGAGGTTGAATAACACATGGAAATCTTAAACTATATCAACGGTGAATGGATCAATCCTGAGAAAAATGAGTCTCTGGATGTGATCAATCCAGCAACAGGACAGATCATTGCAAAGACGCCGCTCGGAAGCAGAGCCGACGTGGAAGCCGCGGCGAAGGCTGCCGCTGAGGCGTTCCCTGCCTGGCGGCAAACTCCCGTGCAGGACCGCGTGCAGTATCTGTTCAAACTGCGTGATCTGCTCAAAGCGAACCATGATGAGATTGCACGCATCATTACGGAGGAATGTGGCAAAACATTCGACGAGGCAAAAGCGGAGATGGTGCGAGCCATCGAGAACGTGGAAGTTGCCTGTGGCATGCCGATGCTAATGAAAGGCGAGTTGGTCGAAGATATTGCGTCCGGCATCGACGAGTTCATGATCCGGCAGCCCATTGGAGTCTGTGCCACCATCGCGCCTTTCAACTTTCCGGGCATGATCACGTTCTGGTATCTGCCGTATGCCATCGCGGCAGGTAATACATACATCGTGAAGCCTTCCGAAAAAGTGCCGATGACGATGCAGTTCATCTTCAGGCTCATCGAACAGGTTGGCTTTCCGAAGGGCGTCGTGAATCTGGTGAACGGCGCAAAGGAAGTTGTGGACGAAATTCTTGAGCACCCAGCCATCCGCGCTATTACCTTTGTGGGTTCGACGAACGTTGCCAAATATATTTATGCCACAGCCGCGGCAAACGGCAAGCGCGTCCAGGCTCAGGGTGGGGCGAAGAACCCTGTCATTGTGCTGCCGGATGCCGATATGGAAATGGCAACCAGGATCGTGGCTGATTCTGCCTTCGGATGCGCGGGGCAGCGCTGTCTGGCTGTCTCGTTCGCAGTCACAGTGGCGGAGGCGCGCAATACGTTTACTGAGTTGATCTGTGATGCAGCTTCCAGCCGCGTGGTGGGCTATGGCTTGGATTCGGGTGTGCAGATGGGACCGCTGATCAACGCTGCGTCGAAGACACGCGTCGAGCAGTTGATCGGGCTCGGAGTCCAGGAGGGCGCCGTAATCCCGGTTGATGGGCGCGGAGCGATGGTCAAAGGCTACGAGGGCGGCCACTTCGTCAGACCCACGATCCTCTCCGACGTCCCGCGCGAAAGCGAGATCGCCAGGACGGAGATCTTTGGACCGGTGCTCAGTCTGATGCATGTCAACACGGTGGACGACGCAATCGAGCTGGTCAACAGCGGGCAATATGGCAATCAGGCGAGCCTGTTCACCTCCAGCGGATCGGCGGCGCGCAAGTTCCGTTACGAAGCACAGGCGGGCAATATCGGTATCAACATTGGTGTGGCTGCGCCGATGGCATTCTTTCCCTTCAGCGGGTGGAAGGATTCCTTCTTCGGCGACATGCATGGGCAGGGCATGGACGCGGTGGAGTTCTTTACCCAAAAGAAAGTGGTCGTGGAGAGATGGCCCAAAGAGTGGAGCAGGAAGTTCTAAACTTCGATTTTGCTATCAACAAGGAGTCACTATTATGAAAGTTGCAAATGCACCATGTTCGTGGGGCGTGCTGGAGTTTGAACTCGAAGGCGAGGCGGTGGGATATACAAAGGTTTTGAATGAAATCGTCGAGACTGGCTATCAGGGCACCGAGCTCGGTGATTGGGGCTTCATGCCAACCAATCCGGTCCAGCTAAGTGAGGAAATCCGTTCGCGCGGGCTGACTCTGTTAGGCGCGTTCGTACCGGTGATGCTCAAAGATCCAGGAGCGCACGCCGCGGGAGTTGAAGAGGCGGTCCGTATCGCGCGGCTAATGGCGGAGGTGGAAGGTGACCTTCCCTTCATAGTTCTGTCGGATGACAATGGAAAAGTTCCCGAACGAACACAGAACGCCGGGCGCGTTCTGTGTGAGCACAGCCTGAGACAATCCGAGTGGATGATTTTTGCGGAAGGTGCGGAAAACATTGCTCGGGCAGTAAAGAAGGAAACAGGGTTGCGAACAGTTTTCCACCATCACTGTGCGGGGTATGTGGAGAGGCCGGTGGAAATTGACATTCTCATGCGATCCACCGATCCAACCCTTCTGGGATTATGTTTCGATACAGGTCATTATCGCTTTGGCGGTGGAGATCCAATTTGCGGTCTGCGTGCTCATAAGGACCGCATCTGGCATGTTCACTTCAAGGATTGTCACCCTGAAATCGCCGAACGATCACGGGTTGAAAAGTGGGATTACTTCACGTCTGTGCAGAATGGGATTTTCTGTGAGCTTGGCAAAGGGGATATCGACTTCCCACTGATCAAGGCTGAACTGGAAAAAATCGGTTATAACGGCTGGATCGTTGTCGAACAGGATGTCCTCCCCGGAATGGGTAAGCCGAAGGAATCCGCACAACGCAACCGCGACTATCTGGCAAGCATCGGGCTGGAGTCTGCCGCTGTAAGAGCCTAAACCACTGGGACAAGGAAACTATAATGGCACAACAAAATAATCTCCGCTTCGGTATCATCGGCGCCGGGCGCATCGGTAAAATCCACGCCGGAAATGTAGCGACCCGCGTTCCCGGGGTTGAAGTGGCAGCCATCGCAGATGTCGATCTGCAAGCCGCGCAGGCGTTAGCCGCCCACTTGCATGTTCCGGTCGCCTTGGAAGATTACCATGTGATTCTCTCTGACCCGAGCATTGATGCTGTTGCGATCTGTTCTTCCACAGATACGCATGCAAAGATCATCATCGAGGCTGCACACGCGGGAAAACAGATTTTCTGCGAAAAACCAATTGCTCTCGATCTGGCCACGATCGACGCCGCGCTGGATGCTGTGGAAAAAGCCGGGGTAAAACTGCAGATCGGCTTCAACCGCCGCTTCGATCCGAACTTCCGCAGAGTTCATACGATGGTCGCCGAAGGCAAGATAGGTACTCCTCAGATTGTGCGGATCACCAGCCGGGACCCGGCTCCCCCGCCCATGTCCTATATCAAAGTCTCGGGTGGCATTTTCCTCGACATGACCATCCATGATTTCGACATGGCACGCTATTTGAGCGGCAGCGAAGTGGAGGAAGTCTACACTGCCGCGGGCGTGATGGTGGATCCTGCCATCGGCGAGGCAGGCGATGTGGATACCGCTGTCATTACCCTTCGCTTTGCCAATGGCGCGATCGGAACAATTGATAACAGCCGCAAGGCTGTCTATGGGTACGATCAGCGCGTGGAAGTCTTTGGCTCCGAGGGCATGGTACAGGCGCATAACAATACACCCGATAATGACGTGTATTTCAATGCCGATGGCGTTCATTCCGCCAAACCGCTGTACTTCTTCCTTGAACGTTATATGGAGTCATTCATTGTCGAGATGAAGGAATTTGTTCAAAGCATTCGGGAAAACACTTCTCCTTTGGTAACCGGCATCGACGGGCGCATCCCGGTCGTCATGGGGATGGCAGCGAAAAAATCATACCTGGAACATAGACCGGTCCGGTTGAGCGACATCACGGCCCCTGTTCTTCAGCCCAGTTGAACTTTTCCTTTATGTGAGCGGCAAGATATAACAAGATGCCGCAACGCGTTACTGACAAAAGAAGAACCCGGTCTCCGATGGATACAATTCATCGGAGACCGGGTTCATTAAATTTACGAGTCTTGTGCTATCTCATTACGTTAGCAAATACGTGGAGCGCGGTGATGGCTGGCTGAGCATCGAAGACACGACGACGCTTCTAGTGTTGTAAATTCTGCGCTGCCACCACTTCTGACATGATCGATAGCGCAATTTCCTCCGGTGTACTGGCTCCGATATCGAGCCCAATGGGTCCGTGCAACCGATTCATTTGTGCATCCGTAAATCCCTCCTCCAGGAGTCGCTGGCGGCGTTTGGCTTGGGTGGTCTTACTCCCCAGTGCGCCAACATAGAAGGCGGGACTCGATAATGCGATTTTCAAGGCAGGGTCATCCAGCTTGGGGTCGTGTGTCAGCATGGCAATGGCTGTGGAGCGCGTGATCGGGATTTGTTGGAATGCTTCATCGGGCCATAATGGAATCAGGCGGTCCACATTAGGGAATCTTTCCTGACTGCCAAACGCGCTTCGCGGATCGATGACCACCGTTCGATAACCAAGCGTCTTTGCCAGACTCATTAGCGCGATAGTGATATGAACTCCACCGACTGCGATGAGAGTGGGTGGCGGCAAAATGACTTCCATAAAGAC
>JAICQC010000543.1 GCA_025938055.1 Anaerolineales bacterium
CAATAGCCTCGGCAGCAGCCTTTTTCCAGAACTGGACGTGATCGAAAGGCCGCTGGCACCGTGCGTTCGGCAGCGCAAGACTCCAACCCAGAAGCTCTATGTGATCCGCCCGCAGCGTTCCACAAAATTTTCCCCATGACGCGGAAGAACCGGGAACCATGCCGTCGTTGTCTCCTGGAATTATGCGCCCGTAGGGCCGGAGGAAGAAGGGAAGCTCTTCGGGAGGGCGGCAGCTTGCATAGGAGGAATAGGTGACGTCTGGGCGGTCCGGGATTGGCCTTGCCTCGCGTGCTTCGGGGGTTAATTCGCCCAAAGCCGGATTACCGATGTGGCGAATCCAGGCCTGAAAAGGCCCTTTTTCCTCCAGAAACCACTGCGCCAAGTATGAACCACGATGGGGCGTGGAAACAGTGACCAGGCTTTTGATCCTTCGATCCGGATCAAGGTGCGCTATAAGATAGCGCGCATCGAGCCCGCCCATGCTGTGCGCCACCAATGCAAAGGCAGGCGTGGCGCTATGGAAAAGCTTGAGCGCAAGAGCTTCGGCGCGCTCCGCGATTGTCCCGGCCGACGGCACCTCCGGTATAAGCGGTCTCATATGCGCTCGTGTTAAAGCCCGTTCCACTCCGCGGAATTGTTCAATCGGCCCACGACGCGAGAAGCCGAGAAAACCGTGCAATAGGACCAATGCTGGACTTGCCATGAACAATGCTCATCATGATGGACTCACTACCGGAACTGCGCCGGTTCGTCTCCATAGCCCGTATCTTTGTCTAGGCTATGGATACGGCGCGAAGGGAGTCGTGCAGCGTACTGTTTCATATTATATGATTTTGGTATTTCGCGCCGGGTATATGCAATCAACATTTGCATGGCAGGTAAAAATGAAGACCTTGTCAGGCTCTGATGCTAGACTTGACCTATGCCAGTTATCCTTCCTGAGGAAAAGGAGGGCGAGTATCCGGACAAGTCCCGCTATCCGTACGAGATTATGGGGAAGAAACCGAAATAGGTAGTTCGGTGAGACCGGTCACCGCTTGTCATTTAATTTTCGGGAGCCTGAGCGCTGACCAACGAGTGAGTTCCACCAGCGCGTTTAATCGCGCAAAAGTGATAAAGATGAAAATAACATATGACATAGCCGGGAAGATTGCGCTTGTAACGGGAGCCAACCGCGGAATAGGCAAGGCCATAGTCGATGCATTATTGCATCACGGCGCGACGAAAGTTTATGCAGCAGTACGCAATCTGGATACTGCGGATCCACTGATCGAGCGCTATGGGGCCATGGTGGTTCCCGTTCAGTTGGATCTGCTGAAGCCAGAAACTATCGTAGCGATGGCTGAAGGAGCCAAGGATGTCCAGGTCGTTGTGAACAATGCTGGGATATTCAGGACTTGCACGCCGCTGGACCCGGATGCGATCGATGCGCTTGAACTTGCCATGCGAGTGAACGTGTATGGCCTCATCTGCGTGGCACAGGCATTTGCGCCAATCCTTAAGGAAAACGGGGGAGGAGCGTTTGTGCAGCTCAACGCGATTTCATCATTGAAATGTTCTACAAACTTTGCGACGCACTCTGCTTCCAAAGCTGCCGCTTACTCCATCACACAGGCGTTGCGCGAATTGCTGGGTCAACAGGGAACGGCAGTGCTAAGTGTTCATCCCGGCTTGATTGCGTCGGACATGGGCAACACGGCCGGTTTAGCTGGAACCCCCGAGCCTTCTTCTGTTGTTGCTGAGGGTATAATCGTTGCCCTGAGATCGGGCGATTTTCATCTCTTTCCGGACAAAATGGCCCAACGGATCGGAAGTGCTTATCAAAGCTTTTCGAAGCATGTCATCGAATCAGAAATTGCGGAATATAAAGCGGAACAGCGATAAGCCTGTTTGAATTAAGAGATGGGTGGGACTAAAGGATGCGTTCCTGGATTTCAGGCTGGGCAAGAGCCTTGGCAAGCATCTCTATGAGCCTGGGCTTGGAAAACCAGATGTTTCCCGGCTCAGCACATTTTCAAGGAGTACCTCGATGACCAATGATTTCTTTAATGCTCTTAGAGAGCTTTCCCTGCCTGACGGCAACAAGGGGAAATTTTATTCGCTGCCCGCTTTGGAAGCGTCCCGACTGGGCAGGATATCACGCCTGCCAGTTTCCATTCGCATCGTGCTGGAATCGGTGCTGCGCAATTGCGATAACAAGAAGGTGACCGAGGCGCATGTCAGCCGGTTGGCTGACTGGCAGCCTAATGCACAGCGCATGGATGAGATTCCCTTTGTGGTGTCCAGGATCCTCTTGCAGGATTTCACGGGCGTTCCGCTGTTGGTCGATCTGGCGGCAATGCGTAGCGTCTCAAAAAACATGGGTAAGGATCCGGAGTTGGTCGAGCCGCTGGTACCCGTGGATCTCGTGGTGGATCACTCGGTACAGGTTGATTATTACGGTACCGATGAGGCACTCAAGCTGAATATGGAGCTTGAGTTCCGCCGCAATTACGAGCGTTACCAGTTCATAAAATGGGGCATGCAGGCTTTCGATACATTCAAGGTTGTACCCCCCGGGATCGGCATCGTGCATCAGGTCAATCTGGAATATCTTGCCAGAGGTATATACCGGAAGGATGGAGTATTGTATCCGGATACGCTGGTCGGCACCGACTCACATACGACGATGATTAACGGGATGGGTGTGGTTGGTTGGGGCGTGGGCGGGATTGAGGCGGAGGCTGGCATGTTGGGGC
>JAICQC010000078.1 GCA_025938055.1 Anaerolineales bacterium
GCCAGACAGTCCATTGCCAGTTCGCGCTGTGCCTTGCCGGGTCGTTTGATCCAGCCGAGTGAGCCGTAGGTGCCCATCATGACGACATCGAGGGCGTTGGTGGGGAAGTCCCAGTCGGCACTGGTGCGCTGCGGGACGTATCCGACCCGTTTACGGTTCTGGGCATAAGGTTTGCCAAAGATTTCCACGGTCCCGGCGGCACTCGGCAGCAGCCCGAGCACTGTTTTCAGGAGCGTGGATTTCCCGGCGCCATTCGGTCCGATGATCGCGGCCAGCTTGCCGGAAGGGATCGTCAGGTCAATGTCCCAGAGGGCGGGCTTTTCACGGTAGGCAACCGTCAGATCTTTGATCGAAACAGGAGGAGGGTTTGTCATCATTCTTACTTCAGCGCTTTCACAATGGTGTCCACATTCGCTTTCACCATGCCAATGTATGTGCCCTCAGGCGTGCCTTCCTGCCCCATGGCATCCGAGAACAATTGACCGCCGATCTGTACATCCCAGCCCTGTGCCTGGGTCGCTTTTTGCACAGCCTCGATCGTGCCGGGCGGGACCGATGATTCGACGAAGATCGCTTTGATCTGCCGTTCGGCAAGGAAGGCAGCGAGGTTCTGCACGTCTGCCGCGCCGGCTTCCGCGGCGGTGCTGGTGCCCTGCAAGCCCCGGACCTCCACGCCATATTGCTCGCCGAAATAGCCAAAGGCATCGTGGGCGGTGATGAGCACGCGCGAACTTTCGGGCACCGTGGCGATCTGCTCACGGATGTAGGCATCCAGTGCATCGAGCTCGGCAAGAAAGGTTTCCGTGTTTACTTCGTAGAGGGCGGTGGATGCCGGATCCAATGCCGAAAGTTCCTCCGAGACCTTTTCAGCAGCCAGCCTCCAGAGGGTGACGTCAAACCAGATATGCGGGTCGAACTGACCTTCGAACTCAGGCGGCGTGCGCAGGAGTTCCGGGTCGATCTCGCTGGCGACCGCGTGGGTGGCGGAACCGGCTTCCTCCATTTTTTCGAAGACCTCTACCATGCGGCCTTCCAGGTGCAAGCCGTTATAGAAGACGATATCGGCTCTTTCCAGCTTGGTGACATCGCTGGCGGTCGGTTTGTAAAGGTGTGGGTCCACACCGGGTCCCATGAGAGCCTCAACGCTGACGCGCTCCCCGCCGATGTTGATGACGATATCCGCGATCATACCGGTGGTCGTAACGACATTGATCGTCCGTTCGGAGACCGGGAGTTGCGATTCGCCTGAGGATGTGGAGCAGGAAGAAACGAGAAAAGTGACGAGCAACAATATTTTAACAAAATGTTTCACTTGAGAGTCCTCATTTGCTCAACTTCGGGAAGTAGCGTCCCGTACGACTCATATAGTCGCGATATTCATCGCCAAATTTTTCGATGAGATTGGCTTCCTCCTTCGGCGTACGGCTTGCCATGGCGATGAAGGCAAGGATGCCCAGCGCCGCGATGAACCAGTTGTCTGCCATCATGCCGAAGGTAATGAACAACGAGGAGCCAAACGTGTACAGCGGGTGTCGCACCCAACGATAGGGTCCGCTGGTGACGAGTTTGTGTTCAGTGCGAGTGGCGCTAGTGGGAGTAATGCCGCTGCCGATGCTGCTGAAAAGCCAGTAGATTCCCAGCACACAAAGCACGCCGAGTCCCACACCGAGCCAGCGCACCCATTCCGGGAGCCCAATTTTGGACCAGGCCATCCAGGCGGGGTTGATGAGGTAGACGAGTGGGGTCAGCCAGAGTACCAATCCGCCAAGTTTAATGATGGTCATCATCAGCGTGCCGTCCACCTTACGAGAAATTGTTTCGCCGCTTTCCCGGTCTGCCTTGCGACGGTAGTATACAGAGATGCCAATCCCGGTGAAGAGAATAAGGGCGGCAAAGATGCGGAAGAGATTTTCGTTCATTGTTGATTTCCTTTGTTAATAGTTTTTAGAGAGTTCATTTCAGTCTCCGCGCTTCGACTTCGCTTGGTCTCGATATAACATTCACTTCGCTCATGTTTACTCGACCAGCGCCGCTACCCAAAGGGCACGATGTCAGCGCGAGGTTTCCTGTAATGATGTTTAGTGGGTTAATTTCGGAAGCAGTCTTCCAGCCCGTTTCATGTAGTCGCGATATTCGTCGCCGAAGTATTCAAGCATGAGGCTTTCTTCGAAGCCGATGCGTGAGGCGATCTCGATGGCGGTCATGCCGATCCAGGCAAGCCCAACAAGCCAGTTGGCTGAGATGAACAGGGTCGAACCCAGGATCAATAGGAACGCGGTGTAGATCGGGTGCCGGATGAATCGATAGGGACCACTCGTAATGAGCGACTGTTCCTGAATCATGCGGGGCGTGTCGCTCCAGTTTTTGCCGAGCGTGTTCTGTGCCCATTGAAGGAGCGCAAATCCCAGCAGCGCAATGGCAACACCTGTCCAGCGCAGCCAAAGGGGAAGCGGCAGGGATGCCCATGTGAGCCAATCTGGGTTGAAGGCGTAAACGAGCACGGCAATAAAGCCGAGCATACCGAGGAGACCAGCCATCTTCGATGCCATGCCCTCTTCGCGCTTCTTTAATGAATTCCGTTCCTCGCCATGTTTGCGGACGTAGTAACCGCGGTGTGCGGTAAAGACAATAATAAGGATGGGGAGAATAATTCGAAAAACGGGTTGTGTTTCCATAGGTTTGTTTTTCTGTGTGAGTTTCTTTTCAGTCACGCCGTCCCTTCGTTACATTCAGGGATGAGTCGCGAAGCGTGACCTACCTGTCCTTCTTAATATAAATTTTGCTAGTGACTGCCAGCCCGAGCACGATGGTCTTGTGACGGGCCCTGATGGTCAGGTTTTCATCGAAGGACGAATAATTCTGGACTTCGACCCGCACACCGGGAAGCAGTCCCAGATCTTGAAGATAACGGAGCAGATTGGTGTCCGGGGATTTAATGCTTTGGATGAGTCCACTCTGATGGGGGCGCAACGCTGAAAGGGGAGTCGAATCATCGGAGGGCATTTCCAGATCTTCAGTTGGGATAAGCTCGCCGTGCGGGTCGCGGACGGGATGTCCCATGGCAGCGGCGATGCGGCGCTCGAAGTCCTCCGAGATAACGTGTTCTAGGCGTTCCGCCTCCTCGTGGACCTCATCCCAGGAGTAGCCGAGCGTCTGGACCAGCCATGCCTCGAGCAGGCGATGATGGCGAATGACTTCCAGCGCGGCTTTTTTGCCTTCTGTCGTCAGTGTCACACCTTGATGCTTTTGATATTCAACCAGCGCGGGTTTTGCCGATGCCAGCTTCTGTACCATGCCGGTGACAGACGGCGCGCTGATGTTGAGCTTCTTGGCTAGCGCGTTCGTGCTGGCGGTTTCGCCGTTCTCGGTCAGTTCGTAGATGCTCTTCAGGTAGTCCTGAATTGAAATCGTGAGAGTTTGTTCCATAATAAGATTTGCTTGATTAGCTACTCAGGATTACTTCACCAACGCTTTATCCATTCCAAAGCGTAAGCGTGGTACACGCGAAGAACGCAAGGAAGGCAATGTTAAAGCCTGCACCTTCCGTCCAGTCGCGCACGAACGGCGGGAGGATGCGTTTGACGAGCAGCCAGGCGATGGTCATGGTGACGGGGTTAATGGCTGCCATCCAGACGGGGAAAGCTGTCCTGCCTGAGGCAACCAGTATGGAGAACAGGGTCGAGGCAATCAGAATCAAAATGATAACCGGTGCGTACGTGATAATCAAAACCTTTCGATGACGCTCGATCATACCTGCAATCACGGGCTGTGAAGCATCTTCGACTTTGTTTAATGCTTGAATATATTCACCCATGTAATAAAAGGTGCCGTGGACAAAGGCGCCGATGACCGCTGCAATGGCGAACAAGATTCCAGTAAGGAAGGTGAGCATTTGATTTGCACCGTTCAGTCCCTGATAGACCTGCCAGAAGCCTGCCAGCACCAGTGGCGTGGCAAAGACACCTAGCAGCGCGCCCCAGATCATGCGATTGGGAGGCAGCACGACCATCTTCTCGGCATCCGAGAGAAGTTTGGCAAAGGGTTTGAGCTTGGGATAATTGTCCAGCGAGACTTTACTGGCGAGCAAAAGCACATCGCCGATGGCGTAGAGAAAGGCGCCCAGGAGTGCGAGCAAGCCTGTAATGCGGAGTGGGGTGAGAAGTTGTTCCATAGAAAGTTTCTTTACATTATTGAAATATCAGAAGCAAGCTTCTGGACTCCAAAATTACTTAATCAACAGCCCGGTGACCCAGAGTAATAGCATGCCAGTCAGGACGCCGCTGAAGACGGTCATAGGCATGGATTCGCGGGCAGTGTCTTTTTGAATCAGCTTGGCGATCTCGTAGACCACCTGGAAGATCGCACCGGTGCCAATGGCAAGGAAGAGCACGGCAAGGAACGGTGAAGGCGTATACCCGCCGATCCACGCGCCAAGGATGGCGGGCGCGCCGCCGATCAGCCCCATGAGTGCGAGCCGTCCGAGACTGGGGCGGTCGCGCAGGACGGGCGCGATGATGCCGAGTCCCTCTGTGATATTCTGGATGATGAAGCCGACAACGAGGAAGGTGCCCAAAGCGATCTCACCGACGTTATAGGCGGCGCCGATGGCAAGCCCTTCTCCCAGGTTGTGAAAACCGATCCCGATCGCGATCATGAGGGCGATGGCGAGGCGGCGATCCGTTTCACTGCCTGTGACCTCTGCTTGCCGCCTCGAGATAGCTTCCAGCAACAGGAAGGTCGCAACCGCGCCAATGCCGACCAGCCCGATTCCCTGGAAAGCCGAGGGAACCGCCGCGGCGAACTCCAATGCTTCGGCGAGGGTATCCAGCCCGAGGAAGATCAGCAGACCCGCGGTCGCTGCCATGAGGAAGGTCATGGTGCGGCGGCCAAGCTGGCGCAGCGCCGGGAACCAGAAGATACCGAGGAAGACGGGAATCACGCCGACGTACAACCCGATAAGAGTAAAGCCCCAGAACGTGCGCGCAGAAGGCTGCGGTGTTTCAAAGGCGACGGGGATATCCACGGCAAAGGGGATGGCGTTGCTGGTGAATATCGTGATGCCATAGGCTTCTCCAAACGTCCAGGCATAGTTGACATGCACCTGAGCGCGTCCCAGGCGCGGGATGGTCGGACTCGGTGAAACGGTGAACGGCATGATAGCTTCGTTGATGACGACCGTGGCGATGGTCAGTTCCTCGGGACCAGTATTGCGGACATACAGTTCGATGTTATTATTCTTGAGGACATATCTTTCAATGGCAAGCGTTTCGACAGGTACAGGCGCCTCGAGGCTGAGTCCGCCTCCTGTGGAGAGGAAAAGCGCGATCACACCCACTAACAGAATGATCGGAATAAGTAGCAGGATCAGCGTCTGAAAAGTAAAGCGTTTACCCGCGGGTTGGGAAGTTGTTTCAGTCATGGGTACCTCTACGCAGTCACTTCGAACATGCCGTTCCAGCCAAGCTCGGCAAACTCAGTCACATGGGCGTGGAACATGTACATGCCGGGATATTTGTAGCTGAACTCAAGGATGCCGCGCTGCGCCTGTCCCTGGATGATCGTGTCCGTGAACTCGGCAGGGACCAGGCTTGTGCCGGTGGGGTAGTAGTTGAAGAAGTTGGCATGCAGGTGGAAGGAATTCAGCAGGTCGAATTCCAGGATGTTGACGAGATAGATGCGTACAGTCTCGCCGACCTTGATCTGAATAGGATGGTTCTGGTAATGGAAGGGGATGCCGTTGACGGCATAGAAATCGTTGGCGTCATCAAAGTCTATGTCGATGCCATTCATAACCATGACCAGCTCATGGTCAACGGGTGGGCGCCCCTCTTTGGGGTCGACGATGAAGGCGCCGTAGAGTCCCTTGGCGATGTGACGTGCCAGCGGAAAAACATGGCAGTGATAGAGATGCAGCCCGAACGGCTCGGCGTCGAATTCATAAATAAAGTTGCTGCCCGGCTCCACGAGCCCGCCGGGACCCGTGCCGGGAACACCGTCCATTTCGCCGGGGTGGAATCCGTGAAAGTGCATGGAGTGGGGGTGATTGCTCCCGTTGCTGAAGCGAATGCGGATGCGGTCGCCTTCCGTGGCGCGGATGGTGGGACCGGGTATACGACCGTTATAGGTCCATGCAGGGAATTCAAGCCCGGGAATGACTTCGATATTCTTGTTGAGCGCGACGATGTTATATTCGCGCAGGGTCTGTCCATTGGGTAGAGTGGAGACCTCGCCGTAATCAAAATCTGTGAGGATGTCGGTTGGGTTGAATCCGTTCTTTTCATGGTCCACTTCACCGACGGTGCCGGGAAGGTCTCCATGGCCACCTTGCTGCATCACATGAGATTCGCGTGCGTGGTCCGGCGGTGTTACGGCGTGCTCATGTTGGTTTTGATTTCGGGTCAGCGCGGTCGCGCCTGCAGTACCCAACACGGCAAAGCCGCCTACTTTGAGAAAGTCTCTTCTAGATAAAGGCTTCATAGTTTCTCCTGAGGCTAAAGTAAAATTTAGGTATACCTAAATTTTAGACGAAAAAAACAACCGCGTCAAGGGTCGCGGCGGATGGAAGTATGCATTTGTCAATTAATGCAATAACAAATCATTTTCTCCGTCTTAACCATCTTCCACCCGTTATCAATGAGATCAAGACGAAACCAATTGCGATCCATGAGAACGCAGTTTGATCAGTGGCGAAACCGATGACAAGGAACACAAGTCCAAGAAGAAGAAAGATCGACGATGTACGTTTGCGCGGCTGTTGTTTTTTCATAGCGTTATTATACATAACTGTTTCCTATTCACTATGAAACTTTTAATGTTTCAAAGTATTGTCACTATCTCAGTTTATGTAATAATAAGAAATGTGATTTGTATTTCAGTATAAGATATAAATCACGTGTTTACGTGTATTCAGAATATCAATACCCACTAAAGAGGTGACCGATGCGTATTTGCATTCTTACAGATGAAGAGATTCAGGATTTCGACCCGGCTCCTTACATGCAGGGATTCGACTGGGAAATGGTCACCGTGACCGATCCTGTCATCGACCTTCTCCGCCAGCTGGAGGCGCGCAACGAGTTTGATGTATACCTCAACCTTTGTGAAGGTTACGAACACGACGAAGACTCCGAATGGGAATACGAGGGCATCGATGTCGTCCGCGCCCTCGAAGAATTGAACCTGCCCTTTACGGGCGCGGACTCGCGCTTCTTCGACCCGACCCGCGAAGAGATGCAAGCCGCGGCAGATGCCCACGGGGTTGGCTTTGCAAAAGGCTACCGGGTAACCAGCGTCGAGGAAGCGCAGCGGCTGGCCGAAAACCTCCGCTACCCGATCATGGTCAAGCATCCCCAGAGTTATGGGAGTACCGGCATGTTCCGCGAATCACGTGTGAACACGCCCGATCAGTTAGCAAAACAGGTTGAACGTGTTTGCAGTGAATTTGGCGCAGCCCGCATGGAGGAGTTCATTGTGGGTCGTGAGTACAACGTCCTCGTTGTGGATAACCCCGATGACCCCGAGAATCCCATCGCCTATCCTCCGGCGGAGCTGGTTTTCCCCCCCGGCGAGGAATTCTGGCACACAGACGTCAAATGGGATTACAACGTCCCCTTTGATTTCAAAGAGGTCACCGAACCTGACCTGATCGCCCGCCTGCACGACACCGCCATCGGTATGTACAAAGCCATCGGCGGCGTGTCCTATGGGCGCTGTGACATCCGTATGAACGAGCAGGGTGAATTGTTTGTCCTGGAGATCAACCCGAACCCTGCCATCATGCTCAAGCCCGAGGAGTATGGTCCCGCGGACTACATGATCCTCTACGACGAGGGCGGCTACAAGCTCTTCTTCGACCGCATCATCAGAGTGGCGCTCGATCGTCACAGGATGCGGGCAGCTGAAAAGTAGCGGCTAACTCAAGAAACCCCGTATCGCTCGTCCGTTCCCAACCGGATGAGGCAGTTGCAACAAGAATGGCTGTCTCATCCGGTTTTTCTGCCGCACGCGTTAGATCTGTATTCGTAATTATTCCCCTCAAACGTACAAATCATTAAAGTAGTTGATCAGCAGCACATTGCACAATTCATCCGGCAGGGCATCCAGCACTTCGTTGATGAATGCCATCTCGCTCGGGAGGCTGCTTCCTGTCAGACCTGCGCCCGCGGCAAGCTGATCGAACGCTGCTGCCGGGTTTGGGCTTTGCCGCGCCGCGCCGATCATCGCGCGGATTGCGTCTGGATCGATCGGCTGCATCCCTTTCACGACCTCTACGCATTCGCGCAGATCCTTGAGCAGCGCCTCCACGTTGTGGACCGTGCCAAGGTTTACCGAAATATGCAGGTTGCGCGGCGTGAACGGCGTGGAGAACTGTCCCTGGATGTACCAGTCGCGCTTGCTCATTTCATCTGCCAGTTGATAAACGTTGACCACATCCGACTTGAAGGAAAACATGGACATAACAGGCTCGCCGAGTACTTGTAAGCCTTCGATGGAATTAACTCCATCGATCAAATTTTTTGTGGCTTCCTGCACTTCCTGTACGATTTTCTTGTATCCTTCTTCGCCCAGAAAGTTAAGGATCGCCCACGCACCCGCCATTGGTCCGCCGGTCCTGGAGCTGAGCATAGTTGGGTTGATCAGTGTATAGCCCGTGGTATCTGTGGAAGCAAAGATCTGGTACTTGCGGATGTCCTTGCTGCGATACAGGATCGCCGAACAGCCTTTGGCAGCATACCCGTATTTGTGCAAGTCCGTGGAAATGGACGTCACGCCCGGCACGCTGAAATCGAAATCAGGAACATCATAACCAAGCTTGCGCATGAACGAGAGATGCAGCCCGCCCACACAGGCATCCACGTGGAAGAGAAGATCTGCCTCTTGCGCGATCTTTCCGATTTCCTCAATCGGATCGATCACCCCCTGCGAATAGCTGGGCGCGGAAGCAACCAGCATAATCGTGTTGGGCGTGATCGCGGCGCGCATATCCTCCGCACGAACCTTGAACGTTTGTGGATCGATATCGACTACGATTGGCTTCACACTAAGGTAGTGCGCGGCTTTGTGGAACGCGGCGTGCGCAGTTTTTGGCAGGACCATTTCAGGTTGTGTGACCTCGGAGCGTTCGACACGCGCCTTGTCACGCGCGGTCTTGACCGCCAGCATGATGCTTTCTGTGCCACCACTCGTCAGGTGACCGACCGCGTTTGAATCGCCGTGCAGCAGATTGATCACCGCGCGCACCACGTCGGTTTCCACTTTAAGCAGGGAGGGGAAGACCGTAGGGTCGAGTCCGTTTTCGCTGAGATAGGACACATACGCCTCGCGCGTCACTTCCGCCGGATCCTCTCCGGGGTTGTAGACATAGCACCAGACCTTGCCCGCCTTCCAATCCATGTCGTGTGCCTTGAAGGCTTGCAGCGCGCTGAGGATTTCCTCTTTCGAAAGACCGTTCTGTGGGATCTGCATCACTTCTCCAGTCCAAAGGTTTCCATTACTGCCCGAGCATACGGCTCAGTTCAAGCACGTCGCCCGTCCGGGCGCGCAGGCTTCGGGTCAGCATCCGAATCGTGCCCATGGCGACCTCGACGTAATCGCTCATGATCTCATAGAACGGGGTCTGGTCCAGGCGCAGCAGTGTGGTTTCCTCGATAGCACGGATGGTCGCGGTGCGCGGCGAGGAATCCAGCAGCGACAGTTCGCCAAAGACCGCGCGCTCGCCGAGCCGGTTCAGGACGCGGTTGTCGTCCACCACTTCAACCCGACCACTGACAATAATGTATAGGCTTTCGCCGTTTTCGCCTTCCCGGACGATCACATCACCGGGTTGCGCCTCCTCCTCATGCAGAAGGTCTGCCAGTTCATATAAAGCTTCGTCTGGCGTATCGGCGAACATGCTCAGTGATTTTAGAATAATTACGCGTTCCACGGTGGATAACATACCCTTCTCCTTGTGCACCTGGTTTGCCATGCGCACGATCAACGATTCATTCGACCCTGTCAGCGACTCGATCACCTTGTCGGTTCCTGCGAGACCCAGCTCTCTGGAGACCTCAATGGCGGTTGCAACGATCCACGGGTTTTCGATCGCAAACGGATTCGCCAGGGTCTCGACGACACGTCCCATGCGCGGCAGCTTCGGTTCGTCGAAGCCCATCCTTTGCAGTTGCTCGGGCGCGGGGATCTCTTCCAGCAGGGGGATGAATAACTTCCTGTGCTCGCGGGAAAGCAGGGAATCCATCACTTCGATGGCGTATGCCTTGCGGTTCTCGTCCCTGCGTACGAACGCCTTCCGGGCGCGGCGTATGGAGGGCGCATCATACAAAAAGCCGAACAGGTAAAACAGCCGCTCACGGGTTGCTGTCAAGTCGTGAACCAGCGCCCGGGATAAGGCATCTGTTTTGGGCGCGTTTCCCAGGTCGCGCACTCCCGCCAGCAACCAGGCTGTGCGCCGGATCTCCGCCCGGACCTGATCCTCGATGGGCGGGAGTGAATCGCCGCGCGGCTGGAACCCGCATGCCGCGAGTGCAATTAGAGCCCGCCCGCGCAGGCTCGTGTTGTGATGGCAGATCAGTCCCTCCAGCACCTGGAACGCCGCCGGGCTTCTGAGGTGCGCGCAGGCGCGTGCCAGCCGCAAATGGATTCGGCGGTGCAGAGATTCATCCTGCAGCGCCTCGATGATCGCGGGCAGGGCAGTCTCGCCACCGCAGACGAGTGCGTTGAACGCCAGGCTGCGCGTCTGCGGCGAGCCCAGGAGGCGGATGATCGCTGGATAGATCGCGGCATACTGGATGTGTGCTGCTGCACGTAGAGCTCTGCGTTTGACAGTCATATCGGCATCCCCCAACAGAGGCAGAAGGATTGCGTGCAGCTCCGGACGCGCGATGTTAGCGATTAAACCCGCCGCTTCGAGGCGCTCTGCGGCCTCAACAGAACTGGCGAGCCCCTGCAACTGTTCTACAGCAGGTTCCACGTCGGCAAGTTCGTGAGAGCGCAGTAACCCGATCAACGCGCCGCGTTGGATGAACGGGTCAGTCAGCTTTAACAATCCCAGAGACGAATCCGTATCCTTTGCGATCACTGTGAAAGCGCAAGCCGCAGCTTCACGCGCCTTCGGATCGGATTCGGACTTCAAATGAACCCGGATGGCAGGCAGCGCCTCCACGACTTTCAGCCGCTCGATGCGCCCCAGCACATCGACACGGACTTCTGCATGCGGGGACTTAATAAGTGATATGAGACTTTGTATAGGAACATCGTGCCCGCTTTTCTCCAAAAGCGCGAGCGCGTATAGCACTTCCCCCGGGTGTGGGCTTTTCAGGGCTTGATGTAATCTCTCCATGCTGACGTGGTCCGAAATCGGCAGCCCGCTATCACCGAAGCGCCTTTTGTGCAAAGCCTCCGTCAGCGCTGCCGGGTAGGCGTGTATCAGACGATAACTGAGGGCAATCCAGATTGCTCCGGTAAATAGATATATAAAGGCAAGCCGGGTGACGTCAAAGTTGAGGAATGTATTGAAAATGAGCAGCAGTCCACCTGCCAGTCCGATGGCAAGTGGTTGGACGATTCCCTCCGCCACAGTCTGAGTACGGATGCGTACCTTTTCTTCAATGGGCTGGTACAACACCGCAAAGGAAGATTGATCGATGGAAAAGCCCAAGCCTTCATTGGCGAACTTCGCCGCTACAGCAAACCAGAACAGTGCGATGAACATCTCCGGGTTGATCAGACCCGTCACCGCCAGCGCGCCCGTGAAGAGGGTTGTCAGCACGGGTGTTGCCAGCAGGCCGGCGATCAAGCCAAAGCGTGAGATGATGCGTCCCGTCAGGAAGGTGTCGGTCAGGAATCCCAGCATCCCCACGATGCCGAAGAAACCGCCGATAAAACCCGCCATGGCAGCCGTGTCGGGGTAGCGTAGCACGGCGCGGTCATAGAAGATGTTGTCGAGGATGAAGTAGGCAACCCGCCAGACGGCGATCAGCAGAAAGATCAACAGGATATAGCGGTTGCGTAGCAGGTTGAACGATGATGCTTTCTGTCTCCCTGGCTGCACATCGGGTGGAGTGGAGGTGCGCGGGTTGGCGCGCAGGATCATGGTCTGAAAGATAAAGGCAACCAGCAGGCACAATGCCACGATGACATACAAGTTTTCTGTGCCTAGGCTGGCTGCCAGCGGCGCGGTGAACAGCCCCATGACCACATACGCCAGCCATGAACCAGCGTTCATCAAGCCAAAGATACGTTTGCCCTGCCGCACATCGAATAAATTTCCCGCCAGCGTCCAGAACGCCATCACGGAAATATTCACCAGCGTCTGCGACCAGACCGGCAGCGCCAGCAGCAGCCATCTTGATTTTGTGAACAGCAGCCCGGCGCGCAGAAGGACCGTGCCGATCAGGACAAACAGAACGCATAACACGAGGAAGCGAGCCAGGGATGTGTGTTCAGCAACCTTCAGGAACAGCGCCGTGATGGAGGAGACTATGACCGCGATGCCGAGATAAATATACGGCATCGCGGTCGTATCCCAGGCTTCGAAGAACAATGCCAGGGAGGCGGACTGTACAAACAGCATTGCCCCGCCCATAAAGAAATAATGGACGAGCATGAGCAGGACGTTTTTTTCTTCGCCTGAGCGGATGTTGAGGATGGCAAGCAGGCGGTTCGGCATGAGGAGGGTTCGAAGGTGCTAGACTATCTCGCGCCCGAGCGGGTACTTCCACATACACCAGGCGACGATTAGCGCTGCGATGGCGGGTGTGATCCCGATCAGAAAACGGATGCCCCAGATCGCGGTCTGACTCTGCACGTCACTGCCCTCGTTGAATCCGGTCAGCGCGGTCACGAGGGCGAACAGCAATCCCTGTGCCGAGAACGCCAGCTTGATAATCCCGCTGTTCATGCCGAAGAACATCCCCTCACGCCGGAAACCGTGTTCCTGCTTTGCGTCCTCGTCAATGATTTCCGAGATGACCGGGAAGGGCATGATCATCGAGTTCGCCAGCCCGGGGATGGTGAGCATTGTTCCCAGCAAGCCTGTATAAAAGTCGCTGGCAAATGCCATCACCAGCAAGCCGGGAATGAACGTCAGCGTGCCGATCACCCAGGTCTTGCGATAACCCAGTCGCGCCACGATCGGACGCCAGATCAACAGCGTGGGGATCGCCAGCAGGATGGGTACGCCCAACAGGATCGCCTCAGCGTCGCCGCCGCTCAGGGTCGCGCCGAAGACTGTCACCTGCTCGTCGATTCCCAGCGCGTACTTGCGCCAGAACGGCAGCATGCTCGCTAGCAGCAGCCAGATGTATTCCTTGGAGATGTTTGCACCCAAAAACCAGCGAAAGGCGTTGTTCGCCAGCACGATCCGCAGCGCATGACCCAGCCCGAGGGATTGTTCCCTTGTCTCATCGATGGGCCTTTCTTTCACACCAATCATCGCGATCAGATAGCCTGCCGCGATCAGCGCACCCATGATCGCGCCCATCGTAAAATAGCCAACTTCCTCGGCGATGATGGGCGCCAGGATAAACGATGCCAGCAGGGCGAAGGTTGCCAGGATCTCGCGCGTCGCCGAGAGA
>JAICQC010000595.1 GCA_025938055.1 Anaerolineales bacterium
CTGTTTGCACGCAACGAGCGAGTGATAAGCGTATTTGAATCGGGGTTTGGGCCCTTTGCAGTAGTGCTTGTCGGCGCCACTATTGTAGGGAGCGTATCCACGGTGTGGCACGGAGTCGTCAATCCGCGGCATGCGGAGGATCAGCGCGAAGTGCGCGAATGGCGGTATGATTCGCAGGATTTGGTACTAAGGAAAGGCGAAGAAATGGGCCGGTTTCAGCTGGGTTCGACGGCGGTAATGCTATTTCCCAAGAATACGGTTCTGTTTAACCCGACGTGGGCGCCGGGCCGAGATGTCCGCTTTGGCGAAATGATGGCTGAGAAAGCGGACATAAAAAAATAATTGGACACAGAGTCGCGGCACTCTCAACATACGATACGGCGCGTGCTATGCGATTTAGGGCAGCAGGAATCGCAGTTGCCCAAGATCAAAGTGAATTCTGAAAGAATAAAAATGCCTCGTGAAAGGGAAAGACAAAAGGGGGAGACTTTGCGTTGTCTTCCCACCTTTTTACCTTCTCGCTGTTTGTTAAGCCAAAGCAGTCTTTAAAATAGCCTGACGTTCATCGGTACCCTCGGCAGGATCAGACGCATATGCGGTTTCTTCCGCGAGCTCCTGCCCTATCCGCAACAGAATCTCCCGAAATTCCTTGGCTACTTCCGGATGCTGCAAGCCATATGCGACGGTGGCCTCCAGAAAACCTGCCTTGCTGCCACAGTCATAATGCTTTCCCCGGTAACGGTATGCCATCACAGACTCCAGCTTGAGAAGACGGGAAATACCATCGGTCAGTTGAATTTCTCCTCCTGCCCCTGGATTCAGGGTGGCAATACAATCGAAAATCGCTGGGGATAGAACATAACGTCCAACGATCGCCATGGTGGACGGCGCCACGTCAGGAGTAGGTTTTTCCACCAATCCTCGGATTTTCATGGTTCGGCTCTCGCTATCTGCGTCAAACGCGTCGACAATCCCATAGCGCCGCGTATCTTCACGCGCTACCTGCCGTACCGCGACCTGGCTGCAGTGGTCCTGCTCATATTGTGAAATCATCTGCGCGAGTGCCGGAGGCTTGCTATCGATCAGGTCATCGGGAAGCACCACGGCGAATGGTTCGTTGCCCACCAGATGCCGCGCGCACGAGATCGCGTGCCCCAGACCCCTGGGTTCTTCCTGGCGAACAAAGCTGAAGTGCATTCCGGCCGGTGTAAGCTGCCGCAACAATTTCAGGGAAGCATGTTTTCCCTGTGATGCCAGTTCGTTTTCCAGTTCGACTGCGCGATGAACGTGATCTTCAATGGCTCGCTTGCTGCGATGAGTTATAAAAATAATTTCTTCGATACCTGCTGCAGCCGCCTCGTCTACTGCATATTGGATCAGCGGTTTATCCACAATGGGCAGCATTTCTTTAGCTACCGCCTTGGTCGCGGGCAGAAAACGCGTACCAAGTCCGGCAACGGGAAATACGGCCTTCCGTACCACCTTTGCGGATTTGCGAATGGAAGAGGCGGCATTTAGCGAAAGCAAGTCTTTTCGGTTTGTTGTGGGTGTCGTGGAAATACTCATAAGTAGTCTCCCTAAAAAAATTCGTCTTTAATTAATAAGCCAGTGTTGCCGGGTTATAAGAGCTGCAAGTGTGACCTGCCGGTCTCGCTTGATTCGGTACAAATAAAACCATCCCCGGCCTCACTGGGGGTGGACAACTAAAGCTGCCGCATATAAGCGACGAGATCCGACTTCTCCTCGTCAGTGAGTTTGAGTTGCAGTACCAGGTTGAAAAACTCAACTGTGTCTTCCAGAGTCAGCAATCGGCCATCATGGAAATAAGGCGGACTATCCTTGATGCCGCGTAGCGTAA
>JAICQC010000610.1 GCA_025938055.1 Anaerolineales bacterium
CGTGTTCCTTCACCCGGGCGCGGAAATGGATGCGTTTCTGAAACGAGAGGGTTTCACGCGAGTCACTCTGCGACGTCTTTTCGTATGGGAGATGGCGTTATATCAAAGGCTGTAGGTCATGTTTGTAACGTGACAGATTACAGAACTGGCATGCGCTTATGCCATTCCGTTGCCTGCTCAAAGGCATGACCAAGATTCAGGACTTTTGACTCCCCCCAGGCGCGTGAAACGATTTGCAAGCCTATGGGCAACCCTTCTCTGGTGAACCCACAGGGAAGCGACAGAGCGGGCAAGCCTGAGAGGTTGAAGGGCGCCGTGAAGCGCGTCAGCCGCCCTGCCTGCTCGACGGCGTCGTGCCCTTCGATGGTCGGCGCGGCGATGGGTGTGGTGGGGAGGATCAGGAAGTCGTATGTATCAAAGAATCCCTCCAGCTTTTTCCTGACTTCTGCCTGCGTGCGCCGGGCGAGGATATAGTCTCTCAGAGGTGTACTTGCGCCGTCCTCCAGCCTGCGGCGGATGTCGTCGCCAAACATCTCGGGATGTTCTTGTAAACGGTCGCGATGGACGGCTGCACCATCCGACTGCGTCATGATCTTGTTGGCAAGCGCCGCCTCCTGCAGCCAGCTGACGTCCACTTCCTCTCCTTTGCAGCCTAATGACTTAAACACGTCTGCCGCCTCGCGTACAGCTTGAAGAACTTCGGTGTCTGACGTCTCTATGAAGTCGCCAACTCCCAGCGCGATCTTTCTCGCCCTGACATCATCCTTAAGATGACCGAGATACTCACCGGTCAACATCTTAGCGGAAGAAGGGTCGAGCGGATCATGAACAGCCATCACCTGCAGCATCAATGCAATGTCTCTCACAGATTTTGCAAACGGCCCCACATGATCGAGGTTCCACGAAAGCGGGAACACACCGCGCAGGCTGACGCGTCCAAAGGTCGGCTTAAACCCCACCACGCCGCATAATGAGGCAGGGATGCGGATAGAACCACCTGTATCCGAACCAAGCGCCCCGAGCGCCATCCCTGTCGCTACGGCGATTGCCGATCCGCTCGAGGAGCCGCCGGGAATGCGGGTCGTGTCCCAGGGATTGCGTGCAGTTCCAAAATGGGGGTTGTTCCCCGTGATGCCGAGAGCAATTTCATGTGTATTCGTTTTCCCCATCAAGATAGCGCCAGCCTGCTTTAGCTTTTCGACCACGAACGCATCCTGCTCTGCGATGTGATCTGCAAAGAATTTCGATCCAATCGTTGTGCGAAGTCCTGCCATATCGAACAGGTCTTTGATCGCGAGGGGAATGCCGTGTAAAGTCTTCGAGGAAGAGGCATTGCTCTCAGGGGATTGAGCCTTGATCGCATCATCCGAGGGAATCATGGTGATGAAGGCATTTAGCTTCGAATTAAGTCTCTCGATCTGACCGGAGCAGGCCTCGACCAGGTCCCGGACCGATATTTTTTTTGTGCGTATTGCTTCCAGAGCATCTGAAATGGTGAGGGTGTGAAGGTTGTCCATTGCGCCATTATAATTGTGCTCGAACCATTTATGTCTATCCCATATTCCAAAACAAAATACTGGCTGTTTC
>JAICQC010000313.1 GCA_025938055.1 Anaerolineales bacterium
ATTTGCCCCTGCAGGCGTACTTCCGTTTGAACACGGCGAACCTTGGCCAGTTCGAGCGCACGCTCATTATCGTGGATGAAGGCGCCTCGGTTCATTATGTGGAAGGTTGCACTGCTCCGCAGTACACCACGGACTCGTTCCACTCGGGTGTGATCGAGATCATCGTCAAGAAGGGTGCGCGCTCGCGCTATTCCACAATCCAGAACTGGTCGACCAACGTATACAACCTTGTGACCCAGCGTGCAAAGGTTTTTGAAAATGGCTCACATGAATGGGTGGATGCCAACATCGGCTCGAAGGTCACGATGAAATATCCCTCGTGCTATCTTATGGAACCCGGCGCGCGCGGCGAAATGCTTTCGATGGCGTTTGCGGGTCCCGATCAGACTCAGGATGCCGGTTCGAAGATGATCCATTTCGCGCCGAATACCACAAGCAAGATTACATCCAAATCCATTAGTAAGGGTGGCGGACGTGCTTCTTATCGCGGCATGGTCAAAGTGTATAAAGGCGCGAAAGGCGTCAAGTCCAACGTAGTCTGTGACGCGCTTTTACTCGACCCAAAATCGCGCTCTGACACGTATCCCTACATCGAGATCGATGAAGACGATGTGACCATCGGTCACGAAGCCTCGGTCAGCAAAGTGGGTGAAGAGCAGCTCTTCTACCTGATGTCGCGCGGCCTGAGCGAAGAAGCAGCCACCACCATGGTAGTCTCGGGTTTCATCGAGCCGCTTATCAAGGAACTGCCGATGGAATATGCCGTCGAAATGAATCGTCTGATCGCATTGCAAATGGAAGGAAGCATCGGCTAACATGCAGGAAAAACCTAAAGTTGTTGTTTCACGAACCCGGCGGGCGGGCACTGCGGCAAAGGATTTCCCGTTTACCGAAGCAGATGTCCGTGCTCCTGTGGATGCGGTCGCTCCCTACCGGACCCTGGCGTGGAACGCGTTCAAACGACTCTCACTGCCCGACACGACCCTCGAACCCTGGCGCCGCACGGACATTCACAATCTGCCCACAGATAAGCTCCGCCTGATGGTTGATGGCATGAATGAATTTCCTGCTGTGCGCGAGGATCTGTTGAAGCCCCTGGTCGCGGACCAGCACGGGGGGCAGATCGTTCTCACTCCGGGCGAGGCAAAAGTCGATCTCGACGAAAAGCTTGCGGCAAAGGGCGTCATATTCACTGACCTGCTCACCGCGGAACAAAAACATCCTGAACTGCTGTCGAAAATGATCGGCAAGACCGTAAACGTGGAGGAAGGGAAATTTGCCGCGTTAGCGGGAGCCTTTGCACAGAATGGTGTTGTACTGTACGTTCCCAGAGGAGTGGTCGTCGAAGAGCCCCTCCATTCCGTCCTGTGGGGACCGGGCGCGAATCTTGCTCATATTTCACACATCCTCGTTCTTGTCGATGAAGGCGCTTCGGTGACATATGTCCACGAGGCGGCCTCACCCGATGATATGGCGTCGAATTCGATGCATGCAGGGATCGTGGAGATCCAGGTGATGCAAAACGCCTCGATGAAGTTCGTTGAGCTGCAGTCGTGGGGACGTCACGTTTGGAATTTCTCGCACGAACGCGCCCGCGTCGAACGCGCTGGTAACCTCGATTGGATCTTCGGCGCGATCGGTTCGCGCATCACCAAGAACTTTACCGAGCTGGACCTGGCTGGCGAAGGAGCCCAGGGTCGCATGTCCGGTTTCTATTTCACAGATGGCAACCAGCACCTCGATCATGATACGCAGCAGAATCATTTGGCGCCCCATACCACCAGTGACCTGTTGTTCAAAGGCGCGCTAAAAGGGAAAAGCCGCTCTGTCTGGCAGGGCATGATCTACGTTGCGCCGGGCGCGCAGCGAACAGATGGCTATCAGGCAAACAGAAATCTGGTGCTGAGCGAAGGTGCCCGTGCCGATTCCATTCCCGGTCTTGAAATCCTGGCGGACGATGTCCGCTGTACGCATGGCGCTACAGTGGGCAAGCTTGAGCAGGAACCGCTCTTTTATCTGAAGTCGCGTGGCATTCCACAGGCAGAAGCGGAGAAGATTGTTGTAGAGGGATTCTTTGATCCCATTTTCCAGCGCATTCCATTCGAAGGTGTGCGCGAACGTTTCCAGGAATATATCGCCAATAAAATGGCGTAAAGAATTCATATGTAAAAATTTTGAGAAGGAATTGAGAGCATATATGCCAGTAAAAACCAAGAAAACAAAAGTTCAGGCGAAGAAAGTTGTGGAAGCAAAGTCTGTGACAAAATCCAACGGCGCACGGGCGAAAGGGCGTGCGGTTGAAGCCCCGCGCGTGGTCAACCGGATCTCGCCGCCGCGCGCGCTGACCAGCGGGGATGGCCCTCGACACAAGGGATCACGCGTGCCGCAATTCGCCTATATGCGGGCACCGGGCAGCGAGCATGATTTCCAGGTGGGTGATACCGTAGAGGTCTATTGTGACCATGAAAAGAACAAGGAACGCGTGCGCGGTTGGATCCGCGGGATTGTTGTCCAGGTGGATAACAAAATGGTCGCGGTGCAGTTCCGTTCGAACGTCTTTCTGACGGACGGTTGGATGGTGCCGGACCGCATCCTATGGTATCCCTTGAACTCGGAACACATTCGCTCTGTCGCTAAAAAATCGGGCAAACGCGAAAAGGCAATCCCGGATTATTAGGCAGTAGACAGGCACACAGGTCAACCCTAAGCATGTTGACTCCTGTACCTGTGTAGCTGTTTCCCTCATGCTCAACGTAAACGAGATTCGCAGAGACTTTCCTATCTTCCAGCGCGAGACCCAACCTGGGACGGCGCTGGTCTATCTTGATTCCACGGCGACCTCACAAAAGCCCCTGGTGGTGATTGAAGCAATGGACCAGTTCTATCGGCGTTCGAACGCCAACATTCATCGCGGTGTCCATACGCTTGCCGAAGAAGCAACCATGCTGTATGAGCAGGCGCGCGTCAAGATCGCGAAGTTCATCAACGCTCCGTCGGCACACCAGGTCATCTATACCCGCAACACCACAGAGTCGATCAACCTCGTCGCGTATTCATGGGCACGAGCCAATTTGAAATCCGGCGATCTGATCATCCTTACAGAGATGGAGCATCATTCCAATCTTGTCCCGTGGCAGATTCTCCAGGGCGAGCGCGGGATCGAGCTGGATTTCATCCCGGTGACAGAAGATGGCTTGCTGGATCTGGATGCATACAAAACACTTCTCGCGCGCAGACCGAAGTTGGTCTCGTTTGCACATATGTCCAACGTCCTTGGCACGATCAACCCGGCGCGCGAGATCATCCGTCTCGCGCACGAAGCCGGTGCTGTGACCCTGGTGGATGCCGCCCAATCCGTCCCGCATCTTCACGTGGACGTTCAAGAGTTGGACGCGGATTTTCTGGCGTTCTCCGCGCATAAAATGTGCGGACCGACTGGAATCGGAGTGCTGTACGGAAAATTGGATCTGCTTGAAGCGATGCCTCCGTTCCTTGGCGGTGGTGACATGATCAAGGAAGTACATCTGCGTTCCTTCCGCCCGAACACACTTCCTTACAAATTCGAAGCCGGAACCCCCGCCATAGCCGAGGCTGTCGGTTTCGGCGCAGCCGTGGACTACCTCTCCTCCCTGAGCATGGACGCTATCGCTGCGCACGAGCATGAGATCACGGAATACGCTCTGGAGCGACTGGAGGAAGTCCCCGGTGTGAAAGTATTCGGACCCGGTGCGCAGCACAAGGGCGGGGTGGCGGCATTCACGTTGGACGGTGTACACCCCCATGATGTGGCGCAGATCCTGGATAAGGACGGTGTCGCTGTTCGCGCCGGGCATCACTGTGCCCAGCCCTTACACGAGAAATTTGGGATTCCTGCAACCTCGCGCGCCAGCTTCTATCTTTACAATACCAAAGAAGAAGTTGATTTGCTTGTGAACGGAATTTATAAGGTGAAGGAATTGTTTGGATAAATCGGCTGATCGGGTAGGCGGTGCCTTTTGCCATACACTTGCACCGGCATGCACACCTGTCCTGGCGTACGGTGCCAGGGAGTGCAGGTGTCGAGATCAACAGATTAGATGCAAACAGAAGGTAGCTTGAGCCGGATGGTCTCGATATATTCCTTGCTGTTGCTCGGAACTACTCGACCATCGGGAAACAGGTCTTATGGACGATCTCTATCGTGAAGTAATCATCGAGCATTATAAGAACCCCGGTTATCGCGGACGACTGGATCCGCACGATATCCAGTTCGCCGATAATAACCCGCTGTGCGGCGATCATATCGAGATCACCCTGCGCACTGACGAACAGGGCAACGTGGAGGATGCGCGCTTCAATGGGCACGGCTGCGCCATTTCTCAGGCATCTGCCGACCTGTTGATGGAATCGATCATTGGCAAGCCGGTGGAAGAAGTGAAGCAGCTCAATAAACAGGACATTCTCGACATGCTGGGAATTGATCTGGGACCTGTACGTTTGAAGTGTGCTCTGCTTTCGCTAAAGGTGTTGAAGGCGGGCGTGTATGGTCTGGGTGAGGCAAGTGATAGTTTGGTGGAATAAGCAAACGGACGATGGTCTATGATCAACGGTCAAACAAATATGTTCAATTACACAACTCTCGACGAAACAAAAGCTGAATTTCTTGAAATTGCGCCTGCAGCCGAGCTTCCCAATGGAGAACGGTTATTCATCGAAGTGGAGGGTAAGTCCATCGTAATCTTCAATATCGCCGATCAGTTCTTTGCAATCGCCGATATCTGCACGCACGATGATGGACCGCTGGGTGATGGGGATTTGGAGGGCTATAACATCGTCTGTCCGCGGCATGGGGGCGAGTTCGATGTCCGGACGGGGAAGGCTGTACAACTCCCTGTTGTGGTCGATGTTCCCGCTTATCCGGTAAAAGTTGTGGACGGGATGATCCAAATCGGTATTCCAAAAGAATAATGTTCCGTCTGTTAAAAGAAGAAAGAGGGAAGATGACCGTCATCTTCCCTCTTTCTTCTTTGGTATTTACCAATCGCCTGCATATTCAAGGTTATAAGGCTTTGTCATGTTTTCTATCTTTACGCGCCTCAGTTCAACCAGTTGACGTACATGCAGATTGTCATGTGCGACCCAGCAGGCGAACATTTCTCCTGCGGTTGTTGAGCCGTATCGCGACGTATACAGAATATCCCAATTTGCGCTGGACATTTCCTTCAGCCAGTTCAGGGATTTCTGCCGTTCCGCAAAAAACTTTTCTCGCATCTCCACAAAACCTTGTTCGTTATAGTTCCGCTCGGTCACCCAGGCTTGCGGATCAATTCCATGCCATTCTTCATTTTGACGATGAAGGATAAAATCTGTATGCTCACGGAAGTCTTCGCGTTCCTCGTCGTAGAGATGGCAAACCACCTCCAGCATTGACCAGGACTCAGGATTTGGCTTGACCTGTGCCTCCTTCTGTGAAATCCCCAACAATAAAGCCCGGATCATCTCCGTGCTGTTTTGAAGTTCCCGGTATAACGTTTCGAATTCCACACTTGCCTCTTTCTATTCCTTGTCGA
>JAICQC010000317.1 GCA_025938055.1 Anaerolineales bacterium
ACGGAAGGCGCGTTTGCGAGATTAATAGAGGGGTTGGTTTCGCTCAAGGGACATCAAGATGTCTGAGCTTCAGCGAGAAGAGATCCTCTCCATCAATCAAAAAGGATGGAATCAAGTCGCATCAATCTTCCATGGTGGAACTGCTTTGCCAAAATACGGTCCGTTGACGGCAACAGAAGAGGAATTGAATTTAATTCAAGATCTTAGCGGGAAGAAGGTTTTGGAACTGGGCTGCGGTAGTGGTCATACCCTTTCTTACCTTTGGGAGGCCAGGAATGCCAGTGAATTATGGGGGCTAGACTTCTCGGAGGAACAAATTCGCTTTACGAGGGAATTTCTTGAAGAAAAGAATATTCCAGTAGAGTTGTTTTTGGCTTCGATGGATGAAAACCCTGGTATTCCTGAAAATTATTTTGATCTGGTTGTATCAATATACTCCTTGGGTTGGACACCTGATTTATTTCGCACTCTTGAATTGATTTACTCTTACCTAAGACCTGGCGGTGTGTTTATCTTTAGTTGGGAGCATCCCACCTACCGATCTTTGCGCTATGAAGCCAATTTGGAGAAGTATGTTTTTGAGGATTCTTATTTAGATGAAGGTCCCGTAGTCCATCCTTCGTGGAAGGGCGTTGAAATCGTTATCAATCATCGAAAGCTATCTACCTATCTTAATGCGATTAGTCGTTCGGGCCTGGCGATTGAGCAGGTAATAGAAAGTGAACCAAACGTTGCCCTGGCGCGAGAACAGGATTTTGTGCCCGAGAAGTGGTACAGCGTTCCGCGAGCACAAGTTATGCCAACTACATTTATTGTAAAGGCACACAAGCCGAAGTAGCGATCGCTACACAGTACAGGATTATTATGCCCTACAACCCACAACAATTTGCCGACAAATACCTTCTCGCTGTAGAGCAAGCCATCAAGGAAAAACCCCAAAGCGGACTTAACGGTTTCGAACAGGAATGGAATCTGCTCGATGAAGACCTGCGTCCGCTGCTCACCGTCGGTGCTGGACCCAGCCAGCAATCGTTTGTAGATTACCTGCGCGCCGAGTGCATCCCGTCCTGGCAGGCGCAGTTCAGCCAGCTTGAGGTCTTTCACTGGATGGTCGAATGGGCGACGCGCCCCTATTACAGCCCGCGCGGGGCGATCTATGAGGCGCGGCTGATGGAAGCCTCGCTCATCAACGCGTTGCACTGCGCTGGTATCAACTTCGGCGAACGGCTGCATTACTGGCATGGCAATCTCTTGTTCCTGACCGATATCGGCTATCACTCGATCCCTGGCAACTGGGGAATCGCCAAGCGCCGCTATCTCGAAAAGTGCGTGGACCTCTACGGCCATACCCTGGCGACGGCGGGCATCCACACCAACATGTCCCTGCCTGATCCGCTCTTCGCCTGGGATTTCATGCACCTTTCGCCGACCGAGCGTGGCGACCAGCACCTCGATGAGTTCAAATCGGAGTTCTACATTACCGCGTCGCGCCTCCTGCGCGCGTTTGCGTCGCTCTTCGTGGCGACCGGCGCCTCCACGCCGATGCAAGCTCAGGTGCGCGCGGGACGTGCGGTAGTCGTGCTTACCGAGCATGATTCAATCCGCAATCTCACCTTTCCGAATCCGCCTGCGATCGATCTGCCTGACCTGTATCGCTCGTATAAAGATTATCTGCAAATCTCGTATGATCTCGTGCGGCGCGGCGTCCGTTTTGGCAATAACAATTGGACTCCCATCCGCGCCCGCTCGTTCGCGGATCCCGTCGAGCGGATCATCTCTACGACCAGCGATGAGCTCACAGCGCTCTACACCCGCGGCTTATTCGCCGTTGGCGAGGCAACCCCACCCGAGGAGATGGCGCTGCAGATCGAAAAGCAGAATCTGATGGCGCGCATCAACCTGCCGATGGGACGGGTGGAGATTCGCACGGATGAGGGGGGGCACAGCCTGGACCTGGACATTGCAAATCTCACGCTTAAGCACCTCTTGCTTCTGCGTATCTACTCGGACCCGCGCTTTGCACGCGGCTTCCGCTATGACCGCGAGGACATCACCCGCGCCCGTGCCAATGAGGCACTGGCTGCCAAACATGGTCTGCGCGCCGAGATCGAGAATCCGCTGACAGGCAAGCCAATCGGAATGCGCGACTTCCTGAAATGGACTTTGAAGGAAGTCAAACCCCTGGCGGAGGCATTGAATATATGGAATGACTTAACTCCACTCGTCGAGATTTCAGAAGGCGCGCGCAACACGGCAGAGAAAATCCGCGCTCGCCTCCAAATGGAACTGGGCGAGAACGATGAAGTTCCACTAAAGGTTCTGCGGGAATTGCATTTTGAACGCGAAGTGCAAGTGAAAGCCGATGTGGAACGCATTGCATCTGAATTCGGCGCGCTTGGCGACGAGTCCTCCAAGATCGCCGAATTCCTGCAGCGCAGCCGCGACCACGTGCGTCATATCCCTCAGGCACCGGTTCGCTTCCGCCCGCGGGCACGGGCAACAGTCGAAATTTCCTATCCCGACAAGACCAGCGAAATCCTCGATCTTGCGCAGCAGCTGATTCGCATTCCATCGGTAACGGCATCGCCAAATGAACGATTGGATGAAGTCCACCGCGCTGGATCTCTCATTGATGACTATCTTCGGAATGCCGGTCTCGATGTCAGGTTTTTCGACGGCAAATATCCTGCGGTTTATGCCACTTTCCCAATAACCAACTCCCAATTACCAAACACACCAGTCTCCAATCCCCAGTCTCCCATATTACTCACCGGTCACTTTGACGTTGTTGAGCCCGACCCTGATGATTCCCAATTCACGCCACGGATCGGCGGCGATTATCTCTGGGGTCGCGGTTCTGCCGATATGAAAACGGTTGTCGCCACATATTTGGTTTGGATGAAGGATGCCATGAAAATGGGAAGTCTCTTCCCGAATATTACGCTGATGCTGGTTGGCAATGAGGAGAACGGCGAAGCCGAGGCGTGGGGCACGCCGCATGTATTGAAAGAAGTAGAGATCGAGCCATCACTATTCATCGCTGGCGAACGGACGGGTGAAATAGGGAATGAACTCTTCGGTGAGATCTGTGTGGAGAACCGTGGCGTCATGCGCTTTGACATCGTTGCGCGCGGAGCCAGGGGACATTCAGGCGTGGCGGGCACCGGTGACTTGAGCGAGAAATTGATTGCAGCGCGTTCCGATCTGAGTGATATTTTCGCCAGGCACCTGACGCTGAAATCTTTGGATGGCTGGCAGTCACAGGCAAAGTTCCCGTTCATCAATGTCGGTACGGCGGGGGTGTACAACATCACGGCGGCGGAGGGAATTTTGGGCGTTGAAATTCGCCCGATCCCACAGGATGACGTGGAAGGTCTAAAGCTGAAAGTGGAAGCGTACTGCAAAGCCAATGGGCTCGATCTGTGTATGAACGTGATGGAAAACGGTGTGGTATGTTCGCCGGATAACCCTGCTCTAAAAGCCTTGATCGAGTCGGTGCGGCTCGCATCAGGGGTTGAGCCAAAGTTCGGCAAAAAGCTCCCCGGCACCAGCGCGCGGTTTGCCCCGGGTGGTCAGGCGGTCGTCTGGGGACAGTCAGGGCTGGGTCCACATGCAAAGGATGAACGGCACTACATCCCGAGCATTGAGCCATATTACAGATCGCTGAATGAACTGGCGAGCCTATGGAAATAGAAAAACTAATTCAGGCTCTTGAAGAAACGATCGCGTTACTGCAAAAATCCGAGTCCTCTGGTTGGTCAAACATGTCTGTCGAGGAAATCATTGGAAAACTCGAAACTGAACTTGCCAGGGCTAAGAATGCAAAGCCGCTGGATGTAAAGATGCTGGATCTGCTCTTTGCTCCGACCGGCGCAATTCAGGAAACGTCGATTGACAATGGATGGGGGACAACGTTTCTGCGCATTTCAGAAGTGATTGATCAATTCACCGGGGAGAGGAAATAAGGAGCCCGAAACGCACAAGCCGTATGTCCTAAAGGTGATTACATTGAAACTTTCTCAACATCTCACTGCTGTCCTTCAAGCGATTTTTGTCACCATACTGTGGGCATCCTCCTGGGTGCTCATCAAGTTCGGTTTGCGCGCCGACCTGCCCGCCCTGACGTTTGCCGGGCTGCGTTACGTACTGGCTTTTATGTGCCTGGCTCCTCTGGTGATGTCGAATCCAACGCATCGGGCTGCGGTCAGGTCACTGAGGAGAAGGGACTGGGGACAACTTGCGCTGCTGGGCATCATATTTTATACGCTGACACAGGGCTCTCAATTCCTCAGCCTGGCGTACTTACCTGCCGCAATGGTCAGCCTGCTGCTCAACCTGACATCCATCGTTGTTGCTGTGTTCGGGATCATTTTTCTGCGGGAGCATCCCTCCACCGGGCAGTGGTTTGGCATCGTACTGACGGTGATCGGCGTGGCTGTCTACTTCCTCCCGGTAGGCGTCAATGGAGTGCAAGTCATTGGCTTGGTGGTTGCGTTGGTCGGCGTACTAAGCAATGCGGCGAGCTCAGTCCTGGGAAGACAGGCGAATCGCGTTGCACAGAGTTCGCCACTCATCATCACGTTTATAAGCATGGGGATCGGTTCGATCCTTCTTCTGGCAATGGGGATCGTGTTCCAGGGATTTGGGAGGCTCGATCTGCAGAGTTGGCTGCTCATCGCCTGGCTGGCAGTCGTCAATACGGCGTTCGCTTTTACGTTGTGGAATCACACCCTGCGGACGTTATCCGCTGTGGAGTCGAGCATTGTCAACAGCCTGATGATGCCGCAGATCGCGATTCTGGCATTCGTATTTCTGGGGGAAACGTTGAACGGAAGGGAAATTCTTGGGTTGATTTTAGTGAGTCTTGGGGTAATTGTCGTGCAGTTGCAAAAGAAACAGGTTCCTCCTCTCTTACAGGTTAACGAGGAGTGACCTGGCTGTTTGTAGAATCGACCCGTATTCGAAAGTTCCCTCCATTTGCTCCAGATATTTTAACTCCGCTGCTTATCAGTCGATCAGAACTTGAAGTGGATGAATATCCGCCCGAAGTTTTTATCATCCTTTTCGACGCGGTGGTAGATTTTTTTGATATGGCCTTGATTCAAGAAGCGCAACACCTTTTTCTTGAGCTGCCCGCTGCCTTTGCCCGGGATGATCTCGACTAATGCGATTTTTCTGTCAATCGCCTCTTTTACAATGCGATTAAGTTCCGCGTCGATCTGGTCGCCGCGGTTGTAAATGTCGTGCAGGTCAAGTTTAAGTTTTGCCATTATTTTTTAGGTTTCTCGGGCTGCATTAAGAAATCAAACGGGGGACGCTGGTTCAATTTAACCAGGTTCGCGCCTGACTCACTGACGTACAGTGCTGTCAGAGAGCCGGTATCACAACCCAGGCGCTGGAAATGATCGAGCGGCAGCCCGATATAGTGAGCAACGGCAAGCTTGATCGGATCGGCGTGAAAGACACAGGCGACGATGTCCTG
>JAICQC010000120.1 GCA_025938055.1 Anaerolineales bacterium
ACCTCTTTTGTGGCGGGGACAGAGCTCGACCACTCCCACGAAATTCTCAGCGACCTTCTTGAAACGATTTATACACGGATCGAAAAACTCCTCACCATTCATAAACTGGAAGGCGATGCGGTCTTTGCCCACGCGCCCGAAGCCATCGTCGCCCGCGGAGAAACCATCCTTGAAATGGTCGAATCCACCTATCTGGCGTTTCGTGACCGCCAGACCGACATCAAACGATCCACAACCTGCACCTGCCGGGCTTGCCAGAATATTCCCATCCTCGACCTTAAATTCATTCTCCATCATGGAGATTATATCCTCCAGCAGGTGCGTGGAATTCGGGAGCTGGTCGGCTCGGATGTCAATCTCATCCATCGCCTGTCGAAGAACCATGTCGCTGAGGCAACGGGCTGGAGAGCCTATTTAATGATCACAGAGCCCTGCCTGACTCACCTGGACCTGAAACTGGAAGGCGCGCATGAACAGATGGAATCCTATGAGCATCTGGGAGAAATAAATACCTTCAATATCGATCTGCATAAGCGCTATGATGAGCTCAAGGAATCACAGCGTGTTTTCATCAGCGAGCAGGATGCTGATTTGCACTTCAGTGTGGATTTTCCCACGCCTCCGCCGCTCACCTGGGAATGGCTTCATGATCCGGACCGGCGCAACCTCTGGAGCGGCGATGTCCACTGGTACCGCGGGGACCGGCCCCAGGGCCGCGCGGGGAGCGGGGCAAGCAACCATTGCGCGCACGGCAAATCGGTCAGCACCGAGGTCACCGTGGACTGGCGTCCATTCGAATATTCCACAGTCGACTCTTATGAAAACGGGAAAAAAACGTTCAGCGAGACGTTTCGGCTCGAATCCATCTCAGATGGCGGCACGCGCGTCACGAACTTTTCCAAAGTTCATCTGCCTTTCGCGCGTACGATCCGCCGAGTCATCGCACGCGTGATTCTTCTTAACAAGTTCAAGTATGACCAGGCTATCCAAAAAGCTGCCAGACTCGCGGGGGAAGAATACCGCAGATCCCTAACATCCGAATGACTCGTCTCGCGCAGGCGCTTTCCATCAGACCGGGCGAAAGCCGTATGGCTTCGCTGATGATCGGCATCATGCTGTTCACCGCGATGGGCGCGGCGCTGGGCGGCACTGGTATCGAGGCGCTCTTCTTTGCACGATTTGGTGTGGAATACCTGCCCTACATGTTCGTGGGACTGGGCATCACCAGCATGGTCATATCGTTCGGCACCAGCGCCGCGCTGGGAAGCATCCCGCGCCGACTGCTTTACATTGCAATTCCACTCTTCATCGCAGCTGTGCTGGTAATGGCGCGGCTGGCGCTGCTCACCGGGCTGAGCTGGTTGTATCCTGCTTTGTGGCTGGGCAAGGAAATCCTCAACTCGCTCACAGGCATCATGATCTGGGGCATTGCTGGCGTGGTCTGTGACACGCGTCAGGCAAAGCGGCTCTTCCCGCTCTTCAATGCCAGCCGCATTCTGGGGCAAGTCATTGGCGGGTTTGTGACAGGCGTACTGGTCAGCAGCATCGGTGTGGAAAATTTACTCCTGGTGTGGGCAGGTGCATTACTGCTTGCTTTTGTGTTCAGCCGCACCTTATTGCCCAGGCAGCCAGTGGTGACGTCTCCATTGAAGTCCAGACAAAAGCCGTCGCCGCTGATCCAGGAAATGCAGCGCGGCTACCAATATGTGCGCGGCTCAAGACTCATGCGCTGGGTCTCGCTGGCTGCCGTCCTGTTCTCCCTCCTCTTTTTCTCCATCTCGCTGCCCTTCTCGCGGGCAGCCACCGAACAATATATCAATGAGGAAAGTCTTGCCGCGTTCCTGGGGCTCTTTAATGGGTTCAGCACTGCGGCGGCATTTTTGGCGTCGCTCTTTTTTGCCAACCGTCTCTTCGCGCGCATTGGCATCATGCTATGTATCCTCATCTTCCCGGTCATTTACCTCGTCGGGTTTGCCAGCCTGGTGCTTCTCCCGATATTTGCAGTTATCGTCTCCTTCCGTTTTACACAGATGCTTTGGCTCTCAGGAATTGCTGACCCGGCTTATCAGGCAATGTTTAATGTGGTTCCGCCAGAACGCCGTGACCAGGTTCGCGCGTTCATTGACGGAGTACCGGGGCAAGCCGGCACATTTCTTGCAGGAGCAATCCTGATCGTCGGCGAGCAAACCCTGGAACCCCAACAACTCTATATCGTCGGATTGGCTGCTGCGGCGTTATGTACCTTTGCCATTTACCGGGCACGCGTGGGGTATAACCAGGCGCTCATCGAAGCTCTGCATGAAGGCAACCCCCATCTTTTTTATAGTGAGGAGCAGCCGTTTGGCGGATTCAGGCAGGATGCCGCGGCGGTTCGCGCCGCGCTCGATGGACTCGATAATCCCGATCCAGTCATCCGGCGTGTCTCTGCCGAAATCCTGGGGCATCTGTCCCTCCACGAAGCAGAAGAGGGGCTAATCAACGCCGCAAACGATTCGGATGCGCTGGTGCGTGCATCCAGTGTGCGCGCCCTCGGGCAGATACAGTCGGACGCGTCACTCGACAGCATTGCAGCGGCTTTGCGCGACCCCGAGCCGGATGTCCGTTTTGAGGCGGTCGCAGCCCTTGCGCCTAGGAACAAATCCTCAGGCGATCTTGCAAGTCTCATCCATCCCCTGCTGGATGATGTCGACCCACGCGTGAGCACGCGCGCTGCCAGCGTCCTCCTGCGCATCCCGGCTCCTTTCGGTGGAGCTTCAGGCGATCAGCAGGTCATCGAACAGGCAAGGTCCTTCCTGCGCCGGACTGCCGCGCTGGGTGAACTCTCTGACCGCGAGCACGCCATTCGCGCAATGGGAGAGTGGGGCGATTCGGAAGCCTTTGCGTTCCTGGCGAACGAGCTCAAGGATCGCGACCTGCCCGTCAGAATCCACCGCGCTGTCCTTGCTTCGTTGACCGGAATTGATTCTGCCAAAGCCGTACCCCATCTGGTGAATGAACTGGCGCATAATGATCGGTCGATTCAGGAAACGGCTGCGAGCTTGCTAGGTCAGATCGGTGAGCCTGCCATCGAACCGGCACTAGTCGCTTTGCAGAATCCGGAGCAGGAGGAAGGCGCACTGATCGCCTTGCAGCATCTGCCAGCGCCCCCGGCAAAGCCCGTCGAAGAGTACGCCCGCGCAGCGGTATCCCGCGCGGTGGAGTATGACTCGCTCATGCGCGCAGTCAGGTCACAAGATGGAAATGAAGCGGTCAGACTGCTGGTCGAATGCCTGCAGAAAAAGTCCATTGAATATGGAGTCCGGGCGCTGCGCGCCATCGGTTTGCTGGGAGATCGGAGCGCGATGAGCCTCGCCATTGATATCCTGGAAATGCGCAATTCTGCCCAGCGTGCCAACGTGATCGAGGCGTTGGAGTCGCTAAACACGCGCTGGCGGAAAATCATCCAACCCCTGATGCGCCTGTGGGAAGAAGATGCTGCCCCTGAACCCATTGGACAAGCCGATTGGCAGCGAATGGTTAGCGACCAGGATGCCTGGGTCAGGGACTGCGCTTTGTTTGCCGCTCATACACTCGGAGAGTTGAAAATGGAAAATATTGCCACACTTTCATTAATGGAACGCATCCTGTTCTTCAAGCGAGTCCCACTCTTTGCAAACCTCTCTCCGGGAGACATCAAGCAGGTGGCGGCGATCGCCCACGAGGAATCGTACAGCGATGGCATGGTGATGACCCGCGAAGGAGATGTGGGCGACGTCATGTTCATTATTGTCGCAGGGGAGGTTCGTGTGACGTCGACCATGGGGGGAAAAGAGGTTGAGCTGGCGCGGCGCAAAGCAGGTGAATATGTCGGTGAGATGGCGCTTATCAGCCGTGAGCCGCGCAGCGCCACATTAACTTCGATTGGAAACGTCCGCGCACTTTGCATCGACCAGAAGAGTTTTGAGTCGCTCCTGCGCGACCGCCCCGATGTGAGCCTGGCGGTCATCGAGGTGTTGTGCGACCGGCTCAAAGAGGCATCCGAAAGACTGCACCGTTCCACAGCGGCTCTTTAAGCGCAAAGACCCTCCGGCTGGAGGGTCTTAGTTTTGTAAATAGATTTAGCGCATGGAGGTCAACGGCACCGTCGTATCTGTTTCCTTCCAGTTCCTGAGACGGAAGCCAAGAATGACCAGCAGAATCCCGAAGAGCACCGCATATGCCGCAATCGTCCAAATGATGGCGAGACTGCCAGCCAGCGGACGAAGGAAAAGAAGCACGCCCAACCCGATCGATAACACACCGCCCAGCGCCAGGAACCATTCGTTCGTGATCTCATGGCGTAGACGGACGGCAGCCACAATCTCCAGGACGCCCGTGATGATCGCCCAGGTTGCGATCATATAGATCAGCACCACGGTCGTCAGGGCGGGGGAAAGCAGGGCAACCACCCCGGCGGCGATGCTGATCAACCCCTCCAGGAGGAAGACCCACCAGCGCGACGTCTCTTTTGTCCGCGCCAATCCGGTGCCAACGGCAATTAGGCCGTCGACGATCGCATAGATCCCGAACATGATGAGCAGGGTCAGCCAGGTAATGCCAGGCCAGATAAAGGCTGCCAGTCCAAACAGAATCCCTAGTACACCACGCAAGACCACCAGCCACCAGTTTTGAGACAGCGTTCTAACCATTCTCCACCACCTTTCCAGCTAACCAGGGACCACCCTGATCTATCCACCGCCAGTGTTCATGGCAGCTTTCACATTGGCGCGGTTTTCCGCGAAGTGTGTCAATCTCTTATCGGTTTCCTTCTCTTCTTCCAGAGACTGGCTGAGAAGCTCAAAGGCTTTTACATACCCAAGTTGCTTCGCATGGGCCCGGGCGGTCCCGTACGCGGCGATCTCATAGTGTTCCACGCGCTGGGCAGCCCCGATTAACGCGGCCTGTTTTGCCTCGGATTCCATACCACTGTCGATCACTTCCTTCCCCTCTTTGATCAGTCCTTCCATGCCAGCGCAGTTTTTACCGCTCGGGTCGATTTTCAGGTCGCGGCAGATCTCTTCGATTCGCTGCACATGAGTCCTGGTCTGCTCCAGATGTTTCTCGAACGCGGCGCGCAGGTCATCGGAGTCAGCGGCTTGTGCCATTTTCGGTAACGCTTTGACAAGCTGAGTCTCAGCGCTGTAAATATCCTTCAATTCGTCTTCCAGCAATTGATCGAGCGAAGTATTTGTCATAAGAAACTCCCATCAAATCAGGATCGTTTATATACATAAACGCAGGGAATCGGTTTCAGCAAGAAACTCCCTTGAAATTCCTAACGAATCCCCCATGTGGATGTTACTGTGGAACTGCAATGGGTCTCTTTCTTAAGAGTCGATCGGGTCTGAGGAACAGCAGAAAGCCGAACAATCTTAAACCCGCGCTCAACCACAATGCTCCACCAAGACCGATGTAGTCTGCCAGCCACGTGCCCAGCAATGGCGCCACAATCATGGACAGATATTGCATGGATTGTGCCAGCGCCACAAAGGTAGCGCTGTATTCCGCCGGGACCGTCTTCATCAGTTCGTCGAAAAAGACGAGATCGAGCCCTGCCTGGAACAAACCGGCGATCCCTGCATACAGGATGATCAGGTTGATCTGTGGAGTTGCCGCGCTGAGCGCCGGGTAAAAGGTCATCCCGAGCGTGGTTGCCAGCAGCACAAACCTTCCTCCGCGACGGCGCGAGACCCAGGGCCAGAAAAAATAACCGACCAGCATGATCAGCGTCAGTGTCATGTTCACGGTACCGATCTGCCCATCTGTGGCGCGGACCTCGCGCACGAGGAAAAGCGGCATGATCGGCTGGCTCAACACGATGGCAGAAAAGTAGACGAAGCGCTTTATCGAAAATGACAGGAAGGCGGGGTTCTCGCGCAGCATGGTCAGGTACGTGCTCAGGTTCTGGCGCGGCGAACGACTGGTAGGGAGCGGCGGCAGGATCTGGTCCGGAAGTTGAATCCTTCTGGAGAAATAAAAGCTAAAAAAACCGCCCAGGGACAAGACGATAAACATGACGGCATAATTCAGTGGGAACTCGATCAGGTCGATCAAACGGGTGACGATGAACGTGCCGATCACCCCTGTCAAACCAAAGATCGCCCAGCGCCGGCTCAGCAGGGCATAGCGACCTTCCGGTCCTGCCACCCCATTCATCACGACTGAAAACGCGACCGCCAGCGCGGTCTGCGGGATCGTTGCAAACGCCCAGATCGCCAGCGTAGCGATGACCACAAACTGCTCGGAGACGGCCAGAGTCAGGATGCCCGTCAGGGCATAACACAGAATCACCAACAAGCGCGAAAGGCTGTACCACGGAACGACATTTGGGCGCGTCTGCAAAAAGCGCCCAACCACAAGTGCCAGGATCAACCCGGTGACGCCCGGCATGGAGGAGAGCAGACCAACCTGAAAGTTCGTCGCGCCCAGGCGTGTGAGGAAGACCGGCAGGAACGGCGCGGATACATTCGAGATGCTCACACCGATCGCATCGATTTGCACGTAGCGGAAGTTCCGCTTCTGGATTTCTACTTCGGTTTCATTGGGGGTAGTCATAGCTGGAATATCAAATGATTATAATACTCGCGAAGGCACAACCTCCCATGATCACGATCAGGTCTATTGAACCGCATGAGATTGGCATCGCCAAGGCCTTGATCTACCGCGTGGCACATCAGGTGTTTCATGATACGCGCCCGCTGGAAGAATCGATGGCGTACTACGAGTCGCAGGGGCAGTTACACGATATGGATGACGTTCAAAACATTTATTTCGCGAATCATGGAATCTTTTTGGTGTTGACCGACGAGGATCGGATCATCGGTACCGGAGCCATTCACGGAATCGACGATACGGTTTGTGAATTAAAACGGCTCTGGCTGCTCTTTGAATATCACGGGCGGGGGTTGGGATACCGGATGATGCAGGAGCTGCTTTCGTTCGCTCGCCAGAAAGGGTACAAACGCATACGACTGGAAACAGATCGCACATACCAGAGCCAGGCTTTCGCCTTCTACAAACGTCTCGGTTTTTATGAGATCCCCCGTTACAGCGATAATCAGGACGATATTGGGATGGAGATGGCGTTGTAGGTCACGTTTTCGTCATACGCATGCCCTACAACTGCACCGCGTTCAACCATTCCGGCAACTGCTCGATCAGTTGCTGCATGATGCCGCGGGCGCGATCGTTAAAAATCTCGATGTTGTTATAAGCCTCGCCGCCATCTTCGCTGACCATGTCACTCACGCCACGCAGGATCAGCAGGCGCGCGTTGTTGCGCTGTGCTACCCACGCCAGCGCGGCTGATTCCCAGTCCGCGGCGATGGCACCCTGTGCTTTCAGAAAGGGAATCTTGGCGGGCGGCAGATCGCTGTCGGCGGAGGCAATCATCCCGCGGCGGGCAGAGTAAGGATAAGGTTCAGCCAGCCAGCTCAAGTCCAGAGTGGAGGCATAGTAAGAGACAATGTCCAGATCACCCATCAATTCCACGATGTCGTACACATAGGTCTTCTCCACCAGGATCGTTTCGCCTTGCTGCACGACTCCTTCAAAACCGCCGCACGTCCCCAAATTGACGATCAGATCGGGCGAATATTTGTCGATCACATATTGCATCGAGCCCGCAGAGGAGATTTTCCCCCAGCCGCTATGGAAGAACGAGATGTGCTCATCCTGCAGGACGATATCGAAACATTCCCCGAACGGGAAACGCCTGATCTTTGCGTCGGGGAACAAAGGCTTGACGGCATTCCATTCCGCGATGGCGGAGACAAGAACCACAGTTTTCATAATTAGACTCTCTCAAGGATTCGTTTTTGAAGCATTTCAAATTATAACGGCTGGAGTTGGTGTTGTATAATTCTTTTATGCCCGAGTGGATCGGTAAAACGGTAGGCAAGGTGCGGATCGAGAGAGAAATTGCCAGGGGTGGAATGGCAGAGGTATATCTCGGCACTCATCTCACATTGGACCGCGCGGTGGCGGTCAAGGTCATGCATAACTATGTGGAAGCAGACCCTGACCTGCAATCACGCTTCGAACGCGAAGCCAAAGTGGTGGCGGGCTTGCGCCATCCCAACATCGTTCAGATCTTCGATTACGACACCATTGAGGGACACCCCTACATTGTAATGGAATACCTGATGGGACCGTCGCTGGCTGTCTATCTGCGTGAATTACACAAGCGCAACCAGCGATTGGAACCGATCCAGGTCGCCCGCCTGCTCATTACGATCTCCACAGCGCTGGATTACGCTCACGAACAAGGCGTCGTGCATCGGGATATCAAGCCGGGGAATATCATCCTGCACAACAAGTCTAGAAATGTTTCCATTGACCAGCATCTTACCGCCCGTACCGAACCAGTGATCACAGATTTTGGTCTTGTGCGCATTGCCCAGTCTTCCACACAAACGGCTTCAGGCGTGGTCAGTGGGACACCCGCCTATATGAGCCCGGAGCAGGCACAGGGCATCAAGGTAGACCACCGCACCGACATCTATTCGCTCGGCGTGGTGCTGTATGAAATGCTGGCGGGCCGCATCCCGTTTGATGCGGATACCTCCTGGTCGTTGATCTTTAAACATATCAATGAGCCGCCGCCCGCCGTTGAAGGGATTCAGCCTGCCGTGCAAAAGGTCATCGACCGGGCGCTCGCCAAGAAACCAGACGACCGTTATGAGAGCGCACGTGCACTGGCAGCCGATTATATGGAAGGCATCGGCTTGATCTCGGAAGCCAGCACACTCCGGTTTTCGCTTCCTCCTTCGCACACGACTAAACCCGACACCCTTTCGAGGCACAGAGGGCAAGCCTCAGCACCGGCCTGGACTCGCTTTGCACCCGTTGCTATCCTCGGACTGATTGTGGTTGCGCTTGGCGTGTTTGCAGCGCCACGACTGCTCGCTCTCAACCAACCCACCCAGGTCCCAACCGGACTTCCAACATCGGCAGAGCATGGAACAGAAATCCACAGCACTACTCCGGCGTCTACTGAACAGAACGTCGCCGCTCCCGTCGATCTGGTGGAGCCGGTCGGGCTGCTGCGCTTCCAGGATGGAACCGCGCCCGCCGACGCTGCGACTGTTTCGACCTCCTCCATGCCGCTGCCTCCCGAGGGAAATCAGTATGAGGTCTGGCTGATTCAGGATGATGGAGAGCAGCGTATCAGCATTGGTCAACTCGTCTTTGACGCAGAAAACAGAGGCTCCCTGAATTACGTGGATAGCGGCGGCAATAACCTTCTCGGCATCTATAGCGCGCTGGAAGTGACAGTGGAACCGGATGACGGCAACCCAAACTCGTCGAACAATGTTGCCTTTTCTGTGCGGCTGCCAGAGACTGGGTTGATACACGTCCGGCATGTGCTGTATTCGTTTAGCGCCACGCCAAACCAGATCGGTTTTATCCGCGGGCTGGATGCCAACACGAGATTACTTACTGATCTCTCCGCGCGTTTGCTGACTTCTTTCGAAACCGGCAACGATGTGGACGTCCTTCTACAGGCAGAGAGTATGATCAGCCTGATCGTCGGCAACCAAAGCCCGGATTACAAAGACTGGAATTTCACCGGCATCATCGATGATCCCGGTGATGGCTATGGACTGCTCTTGAACGGCGACCAGCTTGGCTACGTTCAGGGAACGTTTACGCACGCGGACCTGGCGCTCACCTCCCCGGACGCGACCGAGAACATGGTGACCCACGGTAATCATGTGAAGGCTTCCGTATCGAACGTCGGCGACTGGGCTGCACAGCTGCGCATACAATTGATCTCCATTCTCGAGAATCCTTCGAACCCTGATCGAGAGGCAGTGATCCGTCAGGCGGTTGCAATGGCAAACCAGATCCGCACCGGGCTGGACGTGAACGGTAACGAGAATATCGAACCGATCCCCGGCGAGGGCGGCGCGGTGACCGCCTATGATCATTCCTACTACATGGCAGACATGCTCATCCCTCCAGCTGGGAATCCCACTCCAATCCCTTAAAAGCCCTATTAAGCCGCATCCCCCCAGTGGGTATAATAGACGTATCCTTCTCCATTTCTAGAGTGGAGGCTCAACCTTTGGAAAAGAAACCCTTTGACATTGGCGTGGCGGTACGCCGCATTCGAAAAGCTGTCAAGCCCTGGCCCAAGGCAGCGCTCTTTGAATTGGCAGAGGATGGCTTCACGTCCACATTCGAACAGCTTGTGGCTTGCATCATTTCCATCCGTACGTACGATGAGGTGACGCTGCCGGTCTCGCGCAAACTCTTCGAGCGCGCCCGCACCCCGGCAGAAATGAGCAAGCTGACGTACGAAGAACTGGACGCGCTCATCAGCCCGAGCACGTTCCACGAGCGCAAGGCGAGTCAGATCCTTGCGATCGCGCAACAGGTGCTGGATGAGTATGGCGGAGAGGTTCCCTGTGACCCGGACGTCCTGATGTCCTTTTCAGGGGTGGGTCCCAAGTGCGCGCATCTCGTCCTGGGCATTGCCTGCGGCGAACCGTTCATCAGTGTGGACGTCCACGTCCACCGCGTGACCAATCGCTGGGGATATGTAAAGGCGTCCGCGCCGGAAAAGACCATGGTGGCGCTGGCAGAAAAACTCCCCCGCCGCTACTGGATCGAGATCAACCGTCTGCTTGTTCCATTCGGAAAACACATCTGCACCGGCAACCTTCCACACTGCTCCACATGTCCCGTGCTGGAGATGTGCCAGCAGGTGGGAGTCAAAGCTCACCGTTAATATCGTAAAAATACCACTCTGCAGTTTAAAATGACATCCTTTCGAAAGGATACTTTCACCTCTATGCAACCACATAGCGACACGCGCAAACGCCAGCCCAACTCGCATTACTGCTTTATCTGTGGGATGGAAAATCCCGTTGGCTTGCACTTACATATTTATGAGACGGCACCTGGCGAAGTGGAGTCGACGTATTTTGCGCCAGATCATTTCCAGGGCTATCCCGGCGTGCTGCACGGCGGTATTGTCGCGGCGATCATCGACGAAATCTCCGGTCGTGCTCACATGGGAAGCGACCCG
>JAICQC010000149.1 GCA_025938055.1 Anaerolineales bacterium
GTGACGCCCGAGATCAACGCGCTGTCCACAGCGCTGTTACTGGGCTCGATTGGACTGGTCGGTCTTTCCCTGACCGCCCAGAGCGGTGGACCCGTGTATACAAAAGGCATGTCGGTAGGTGCCGGGCTGGGCCTTGGGCTGTATGGAATTATCGGCCTCTTTGCCCTATTCGCATCCGGTGATCTGACTGCCAGCGGAATCATCCTCCGATTGGTATTGCTGGCAGGGTTGTTCTGGGCGTGGCGATCCTACCCGGGGTACCGGGAGGAACTCAAGGAGACCAATCGAGCGGGCAGAATCCTTGCCTGGATCACTGTGTTCATTTCCGCCTCGGCAGCTTTATTTTCCGTGGTGTTGTTCTTTGCCTGAAAGGAGGTGATCGCTTCCAAACCCAGACCATGCATTCCCTGAACCCAACCGGCATTCGCAGTATGCCAGTCAATCGATTAAGAGTTAGTGAAAAGGAGAGAGAAGAGAAAATGAAGAGAATCCTGATGTCCATAATTCTGATGGCGGCATTCTTGCTGGCTGCCTGCGGCGGCCAGCCGACAGCCGCCCCTGAGGCAACGGAACCATCCACCGGAGGCGAAACATCCGAGCGCTGCGGGGATACATCACAGCTTGCAGATGAGATCTTCCTCTATACCTGGGTAGAATACATCGATCCCGAGATCAAAACGCAGTTCGAGGAGGACTGCGGTGTCACCGTGACGGAGACCAATTTCGATTCGAATGAGACGCTCCTCGCTACGCTGCAGGCAGGCGGCGCGGACTATGACATCGTGGTCCCGTCCGATTACATGGTCCAGATCATGATCGATGAGGGGATGTTAATGGAACTGGATTACGACGTGATCACGAATATGCAGCATATGGAAGAGCTGAACATCAATCAGTATTTCGACCCCGAACAAAAATATACCGTGCCGTATTTCTGGGGCACGTCCGGATTCGCCGTGGACACCAATGTGGTGACCGATTACGAAGCATCCTGGAGCATGATGTTCGACCCGGAATCACCCTACTGTGGGCAGATCAGCATGCTCGACGATGAGCGTGAGACAATCGGTGCGGCGCTGATGTATCTCGGCTACTCCATCAACGACACCGACCCGGCGCATCTTGAAGAAGCCAAAAACCTGCTGATCGAACAGTCCGCATGTGTGAAAGCCTACGACAGCCAGACGAACGACGATCTGCTCATCTCCGGTGAAACGGTCATGGCGCACATCTGGACGGGCGACGCGATCCTGGCTGGCTCGCCTGATTCCGGTGGACGCGAAGGCATCGTCTATGTGATCCCCGAAGAAGGCTGCACCATCTGGCAGGATAACCTGGCGATCCCCGTCGGCGCTCCGAACGCCTACACGGCGATGGTCTTCATGAACTACCTGAACATTCCGGAGATCGCTGCGCAGAATGCTGAATGGGTTGGTTATGGCACGCCGAATGCAGCTGCCAAGGATGTCATCGACCCGGACATTCTGGCGGATGAAGCCATCTACCCGCCTGAGGAGGTTGCCTCGCGCCTGCAATGGATCGAGGACGTTGGCGACGCGCTTCAGCTTTACGACCGCATTTGGACTGAGTTCAAAGCCGCGGTTGGGAGCCAATAACAACTGGGATGGGTGACAGTTACTTCTGCGAAGTGAGTGACTGTCACCCATCCTCCAAAACTCGCACCAATCCGGGACGGAGTCCCGCAAAATCTTGTCTGCCCCCGTAACATGGCGGGTGGTGGAGCCACCTGAAAGGAGTTTATGAGAGTCTTACTTGTGGGGGCAGGGGGAGTAGGGGAAGCCATTGCGGCGATTGCAAAACCACGCCAGTGGATGGAGTTGATGGTGCTTGCCGATTACAACCTCAAGCGCGCCGAGGAGGTCCAGCAGAGACTGGGTGACCCAAAACGGTTTCCCGTCGAGTTCATCGATGCCAGTCGCCAGGACGATATCGAAGTGCTGGCACGGAAACATCGGGTGAATCTGATCATGAACGCGGTCGACCCGATCTTCAACAGGCAGATTTTCGATGCTGCCTACAATGTAGGCGCGACGTACATGGATATGGCGATGACCCTGTCTGAGCCCAGTCTGGAGGATCCCTTTCACAAAACCGGAATCAAGCTTGGAGATTATCAATTCGATAAAGCCAGCGATTGGGAAAAAAAGGAAATGCTGGCTCTGGTGGGGATCGGCGTCGAGCCCGGCATGGCAGACGTTTTTGCGCGCTACGCGCAGGATCACCTCTTTGATGAGATCGATGAAATCGGCATTCGCGATGGAGCGAATATCACAATCGACGGTTATGAATTCGCTCCCAGCTTTTCCATCTGGACGACCATCGAGGAGTGTTTGAATCCACCCATCATCTGGGAGAAGGACAAAGGCTGGTTCACCACCGAGCCATTCTCGGAGCACGAGATCTTCGAGTTCCCCGGGGGGATCGGTCCCGTGGATGTTGTCAATGTGGAGCATGAGGAGGTCCTGCTTGTGCCGCGCTGGGTAAAGGCAAAACGCGTCACCTTTAAATACGGGCTCGGCGAGCAGTTCATCGGCGTGTTGAAAACGTTGCATATGCTGGGACTGGATAAAAAAGAAAAGATCAATGTGAAAGGGGTGCAGGTTGCGCCGCGGGATGTTGTCGCGGCATGTTTGCCCGATCCGGCGCACCTGGGCGATAAGATGCACGGCAAGACCTGTGCAGGCACGTGGGTAAAGGGCTGGAAGGATGGAAAACCGCGCGAAGTGTATCTCTATCAAGTTACCGATAATCAGGAGTCCATGTCGACGTGGGGTTGCCAGGCAGTCGTTATGCAGACCGCGTTCAACCCGGTCATTGCCATGGACCTGCTCGAACATGGCATCTGGAAGGGCTGCGGTGTACTCGGTCCCGAAGCGTTCGACCCGGTCCCTTTCATGGAAAAGATGGGGGAATATGGATTCCCCTATGGCATGAAAGAGATGACCGCTCAGACGGAATCCCCCTGAACGCGGGAACGTCCTATTCGGAAGTGTATTGTTGAACAAAGCGAAGGCGAATTGTATAATCCACAAAACTCAAGGAGACAGCCATGCCCCACGGATATAACGGCAGGATCTTGCACGTCGATCTAACCACCGGTGCGCTAACCGTTGAGGAGCCTGAAGAGGCGTTTTACCGCAAGTATCTCGGCGGGAGCGCCATGGGAATGCACTACATTCTGCGCGACATGCCAAAGGGCGCAGATCCGCTCGGTCCGGACAACCTATTGACATTGATGACCGGGGTGACGACCGGCGCAGCCATTTCAGGTCAGAGCCGGATCAATGCCAATGCCAAATCACCGATCAGCGGCGGCATTGGCGATTCACAGGGCGGCGGGTTTTTCCCTGCCGAGTTGAAGTTCGCGGGGTTTGACGGGATTGTGATCAAGGGAAAGTCGCCCAAACCTGTCTATCTGGCGATCCTCGATGGCAAAACAGAACTGCGCGACGCCGCGCATCTGCTGGGAAAGAAGACGGGGGAGGTGGACGATATTCTGCATGCAGAGGTTGATCCAAAAGCTGAAATCTTGCAGCACGGACCTGCCGCAGAAAAAGGCGTTCTGTTCTCTTCGCTCGTGTCGATGTCCAACCGCACCAATGGAAGGACAGGCATGGGCCTGGTGATGGCATCCAAGAACCTTAAGGCAGTGGTCGCGCGCGGCACGAAGAAGCCCGCCATTGCGGATCCCAAAGCCCTTGTGGCTCTCAACAGAATGGGACCCAAGATTTTGCCCGACAACCCCGATATGCCCGGGCTGGCAGCCGAGGGAACCGCAAACGTTGTGCTCTTTCAGAACACCATCGGTTCGCTGCCTACCCACAACTATAACGAAGGTCAGTTTGAGGGTTGTGAAGATATCAGCGGCGCGCGTATGGTGGAAACGATCCTCAAGGAACGCGATACCTGTTTTGCATGCGTCGTGCGCTGCAAGCGTGTCGTAGAGATCAAGGAAGGTGCCTATCGCGCCGACCCACGCTACGGCGGTCCCGAATATGAAACGCTTGGCACGTTTGGATCCTATTGCAACGTCAAGGACATCGCGGCGATCGCGCTGGCGAACCAGATGTGCAACGAATATGCCGTGGATACCATTGCTGCCGGAGCGACGATCGCCTTCGCCATGGAATGTTTCGAGAAAGGCGTCATATCCACAGAACAGACCAATGGGCTTGAGCTGCGATTCGGCGATGCTGCTGCGATGATACGAGCGCTGGAAATTATGTTGAATGGCGAGGGCGAATTTGGAAAGACGCTTGGCATGGGCTCCGAGCGCGCCGCGAGAATCTGGGGCAATGGCGCGGATGAATTTTTAATCACGGTCAAAGGCGCGGAAGCGCCGGCACATATGCCCCAGGCAAAGCGTTCCCTTGGTCTGATCTATGCTGTCAACCCGTTTGGCGCGGACCATCAGTCCAGCGAGCATGATCCTTATTATGAAGAAGGTGTCGCCGACTTGAATCTCAACCGTCTCAAGCTGATTGGGCTTGGCGATCCCCAGCCTGGCTATAGCCTCACCTCCGAAAAAGTGCGCTTTGCGTATCTCACTTCGGTCTTCTACTCTATGCTGGACTCGGCAGAACTCTGCCAGTTCGTCTTCGGTCCCGCATGGACGCTCTATGGCCCGGCTGAAACCGCCGAGATGATTCGAGCGGTCACCGGCTGGGATATTACGGTAGATGAGTTGATGGCAGTCGGGGAACGCCGCCTGAACCTCTTCCGTATGTTCAACACTCGGGAAGGCCTTGATCGAAAAGACGATAAGCTGCCGAAGAAGTTCTTCAAGCAATTGAAGGGAGAAGGACCCACCGCAGGCATCGCTCTGACTCACGAGGAGGTTGAATCCGCAATCGACGAATATTACAGGCTGGCGGGCTGGACGAATAACGGTGTTCCAACCCCTGAGACCATGGAGCGCCTCGATATTGCCTGGGCGTTATAGTTCAATTTATAGAGGAGAAGTTGTGGTGGAATATAAACTTTTGATCGACGGCCAATGGGTGGACGGTGGACCTGCGCTCGAAGTGAAAAATAAGTACAGCGGCGACGTCATCGGCGCATTGCCCACTGCCCGCCGCGAGGATGTGGATGCAGCCATCGCTGCCGCCGAACGCGCGGAGGATGCAATGGCGGACCTGCCCGCTTATAAACGGGCGGAAATTTTATCCCGGACGGCGGACCTGATCCGCGAGCGTGCCGATGACTTTGCCAGGACCATCGCTGCCGAAGCAGGCAAAGCGCTGAAGTTCGCTCGCGCCGAGGTGGACCGCGCCATCAGTACCTTTACGATTGCCTCTGAGGAAGCCAAGCGGCTGCACGGCGAAACCATTCCGCTGGATGCTGTCCCCTCGGGAGATGGATATTTTGGTTTTTGGACGCGCCGACCTGTGGGGGTGATTGCGGCAATCAGCCCCTTCAACTTTCCGCTCAACCTGGTGGCTCATAAAGTGGCGCCAGCGCTCGCAGCCGGGAATACACTGATTCTCAAGCCAGCCAGTACCACGCCCTTATCGGCATTAAAGCTGTGTCAAATCCTGATGGAAGCAGGGCTTCCCAACGGCGCGATCAATTTCATCGTAGGTTCGGGTAGTACAGTCGGTGAGTGGCTGGTGACCGATCCGCGCGTGGACAAGATCACGTTCACAGGCAGCCCGGACGTCGGACGCCACATCTTGTCGGTGGCAGGCATCAAGAAGGTGACCCTTGAGCTTGGAAATACCTCGCCTGTGGTCGTCGCGCCCGATGCGGATTTGGAATTTGTCGCCAGGCGCTGCGCAGTCGGCGCTTACTATAACTCCGGGCAGGTCTGTATCTCTGTCCAGCGGATTTACAGCGAGAAAAATGTGTATGAACCGTTCTCTGAGAAATTTGTCAAAGCCACCGAAGCGATGGTGGTGGGCGATCCATTGGACGAGCGTGTTGACGTCGGTCCGATGATCGACTCGAAGGAGGTCGACCGGATCGAGGCGTGGGTGCAGGAAGCGCAGTCATCCGGTGCAAAAGTATTGACTGGTGGACGACGTGAAGGCATGGTGTATCACCCGACAGTACTTTCCGGGGTGGACGATGAGATGAAAGTCGTTGCGGAGGAAGTCTTTGCTCCCGTCGCGTCGATTATTTCCAGTGATGATTTTGAAAGTGCCCTGAAGCAGGCAAATGATACAAAGTTCGGTTTACAGGTGGGTGTTTTCACCAACGATGTGAACCGAGTGTTCAAAGCTGTCCGACGGCTGAATTTCGGCGGCGTGATCATCAACGATACACCGAACTTCCGCGCCGACCACATGCCGTATGGCGGCAACCGTCAAAGCGGCCTGGGGCGTGAGGGCGTCAGATTTGCCATGGAAGATATGACCAATATTCAAATGGTTGCAATTCGATTGAATGCATAAATGCTACAGGTCATCTCAAATATACTCCGCCTCGCAACGCTTGCGCCGCACTGCGTTTGTTGCAGTGCAGGTGTGACGACGCTATGGATATTTTTGAGGCAAGTTCTAGTTACATCCATGCACAGGAGACCAACATGAATTACAAGTTATGGATCGATGGCAAGTGGGAAGACACACAGGGTGGAAGCGTGATGTCGATTGAGGATCCCACCACCGGCAAGGAAATTGCCGAGGTGATCGATGCCAGCCGCGAAGATGTGGACCGCGCCGTGCAGGCTGCCAGGCGCGCCTTTTATGATGGACGCTGGTCAAAGATCTCTCCCGGCGAACGTTCCAAAGTGATCTGGAAGCTGGCGGACCTCCTCGAAGCCAACGCCGAATCGCTGGCGAAAGTGGAGTCTGAAAATACGGGCAAGCCGTATCAATACGTGAGCCTGGGCGGTGATATTCCCTTTGCTGTGGACAATCTGCGCTTTTTTGCAGGAGCGGCGCGCGACACCCAAGGTTCTCATGCCGGCGAGTTCATGACCGGATATACATCCATTTATAGGCGTGAACCTGTGGGCGTGGTAGGGCAGATCGCGCCGTGGAACTACCCGCTGATGATGGCAGCCTGGAAGATCGGCCCCGCGCTGGCGGCGGGATGCACGATCGTGCTCAAGCCAGCGCCTGGCACTCCTCTCACGACCCTGATGTTCGCCGAGCTGATCAAAGAGGCTGGCATCCCGGATGGCGTGGTGAATGTGATTTCCGGAGGCAACGAGGCGGGGCAGGCAATCGTCGAGCACCCGGACGTGCGCATGGTCAGCCTGACTGGTTCCACCAACACGGGAAAGAAGATCATGAAGACGGCCGCCGATACACTCAAGCGCGTCCATCTGGAACTGGGCGGCAAGGCTCCAATCATCGTCTTTGACGACGCAGACCCCGAATTGGTCGCGACCAAAGCTTCACTGGCGGCGACCCTCAATACGGGTCAGGACTGCACGGCAGCCACCCGACTGTATGTGGAAAAGGGCAGAGCCAAGGAAATGCAGGATGCGGTTGTCGAAGCGATGAAGAACATCAAAGTGGGTCTGCCATTCGACGAGGGTGTCCAGATGGGACCGCTGATCTCGAATGTTCAGCGCGAGCGTGTGTCAGGGTTTGTAGAACGTGCCAAAGCGCAGGGCGCAAAAGTACTCACAGGCGGCGGCGTGCCAGGTGGTTTTGATAAAGGTTATTACTACGAACCCACCGTGATCTCAGATGTCGGGCAGGATTGGGAAATCGTGCAAAATGAGGTCTTCGGACCCGTGGTCACCGTTCAGGAATTTGAAAATGAAGCCGACGCGCTAACCAAAGGCAATGATGTGTTGTACGGGCTTGCCGCGTCTGTGTTCACCAAAGATATTGGACGCGCCATGCGCATCTCTTCCGAACTCGAATTTGGCACCGTTTGGATCAACGATCACCTGCCTCTGGCTTCTGAAACACCTCATGGCGGGTTCAAACAGTCTGGCTTCGGTAAGGATCTTTCTGCCGAAGCGATTGGAGATTACCAGATCACCAAGCACGTTATGATCGCGCAGGCATAAGAAGGATTAATTACCGAAAGAAAAATATGGCGACAAATACTCTCTATACTGAAAATTTTCCTCACATGTCCCCGGCGTGGTCGCGCATCTTCAATTTTGTTGCCGAGCGTGCCGAAGGCTCCTACATTTACACGGCAGATGGCCGTAAGCTTCTGGACTTCACCTGCGGTATCGGCGTGACGAACACGGGTCACTGCCATCCGAAAGTCGTCGAAGCGATCCGCGAGCAGGCTGGGAGTTTTATCCATGCGCAAGCCAACATCGTCATTCATAAACCGATGTTGCAACTCATCGAAGAATTGCGTACCATCGCGCCGCCTTCCATCGATTCGTTCTACTTTGCCAACTCCGGGGCGGAGGCTGTGGAGAACGCCATCAAGATCGCGCGCGTCGCCACAGGCAGGCAGAACGTGATCGTCTTCAGCGGGTCCTTCCACGGGCGAACGGTCGGCACGATGGCATTGACGACTTCGAAGACCGTGTACCGAACAGGGTTTGGTCCATTGCCTTCCGGTGTATTCGTCGCGCCGTTCCCGTATGCGTTCCGTTTGAAGATGACCGAAGCAGAAGCCTCCGAATACGCACTCGAGCAGCTCGACTACCTGCTCGCCTCGCAGACCGCTCCCAGGGAGACTGCCGCGATTCTGGTGGAATCCGTGTTGGGGGAGGGAGGCTACGTTGTCCCGCCAGTCTCATTTATGAAAGGCTTGCGCGAGATTTGCGACAAACATGGCATTCTGCTGATTTTCGATGAAATTCAATCGGGGTTTGGGCGGACGGGAAAATGGTTTGCCTTCGAGCACTTCAATGTAGTGCCAGATATCATCACAGCCGCAAAGGGTCTCGCCTCCGGCATGCCGCTCTCGGGCGTGTTCAGCCGCACGGATATTATGCTCAAACTGGATGTTGGCTCCATCGGCGGGACGTATGGCGGCAACGCGGTCGCCTGCGCGGCGGGTGTGGCGACCATCCGGGCAATGCGCGATGAGAATATGCTCGAGAATGCCACGGAACGCGGCGTGCAGTTGATGACCGGCTTGCGGAAACTCCAGGAGGAATATTCCCAGATCGGCGATGTGCGCGGCAAAGGCTTGATGATCGGTACGGAATTCGTCGCGAACGGAAGGTCGGACAAAGGAAAGCAAATTGCCAAGGATGTGATCCACGCTGCCGAAGAACGTGGCTTGCTGCTGCTGTCCTGTGGTACCTATGACAACACTGTGCGCTGGATCCCACCGCTGAATGTCACCTCAGAGCAGATCCATGAAGGGTTGAATATTTTCGGTGAAGCGCTGAAGGAAGCGACTCGGTAATACGTTCCTAGCTCTCGATCCCTGGCGGCCTCTGCGCGTCGCGCAGAGATCCGGTTTTATCCCCTCTCATACGCCTTCTGGAGTTCGGCAACTTCAAGCTTCTTCATTGGCAGGAATGCCTGCGTCACCCGATCGACCTGTTCACGCGTCCCGTTTGTCAGCATCTCACGTAGTGCAGCGGATGAAATTTGCCAGGAGACGCCAAACTTATCCTTGAGCCAGCCGCACTGTTCAGCCTCCGGGACTGCCGAGAGCCTTTCCCAATAATAATCAATCTCTTCCTGAGAGTCACAATCAACCAGAAAGGAAATCGCTTCATTGAAGGCAAAATTGTGTTCGTGCGCGCTATCCATCGCGGCGAACCACTGCTCCTCCAGCATAAAGTCGGCAAACATGACCGTACCTTCCTGATCCGGCTCTTGTCCTGCGCCGTAGAGGGCAATCGCGCCCAGTTTCGAGTTCTTGAATACCGAGAGGTAATGGTTGATCGCCTCTTCTGCATGGCCCACAACATCTCCCACAAACATGATCGATGGAACGATAAAAGGTCTCTCTTCCCCTTCGGGATCGGTGAGAATGAGCTGCCAGGAAAGTCCGTATTTATCCTGCACCCAGCCAAAGCGCTCGCTGAATGGATACTTGTCCAGGGGCATCAGTGCCATGCCGCCTTCAGACAACCTGTCCCACATTCTATCAAGGTTGTTTCGCGCATCTTTATCTCTTGATGGATCGAAATTCACAAA
>JAICQC010000358.1 GCA_025938055.1 Anaerolineales bacterium
AACTCCTCAACTGTGAGAGGACTGCGCGTTGTGCCCAGCCGCTGGGTGGCTGTTACAACGTCTGCCTCTTCCCGCGCATAATAGAACCGGATGACGGAGCTGATTGCCAATAACGGATTCCCATGAAAAAAGAGGCCCGCGAACTCTCCCAGACCCGCCTCCTGTACTGTACGGAGCGATCTAAGGATGATGACAGCCGTCAAAGACAACAGGAAGCCAATGCCAAACAACACGGAATACGAATCAACATTGAAGTTAAGAATCGTGGTTTGCAGAGAGGAAAACGACTGCAACAGACTGCCCGCCAGGATCGAACCCGCCCCGCTTAACACACCCGTCCAGGCATTGTATTGCGAAAGGTATTCTGTCCGGTTTTCAGAAGAGACAATCCCTACGAATAAGAGTCTGCCCGAGCCAATCCCCCAGCCCGTGCTTGCAATTCCTTGAAACAACGAAATAGCGAGAGCGATGGGCAAGCTCAGCGTCGAAGCACGCGGCATGACGAACCAGAGCACTGGCAGGCACGTGGTCATCAACAAGCCGGTCAGCGCAATGGGTTTGCTTCCGTAACGATCCGCCAGCCAGCCCCAGAAATAGCTGGAAAGCAAACTACCGATCAGCCCACCTGTCTGCAAAAAAATGATGTTACCTTCGTTCAATCCCACCCTTTCCTTCATGAAGATCGGTAGGAAGGAAAAGATGGGACCAATTGCCAGCGTCGTGAGTCCCAACGCCATCAGATAACGAACAAAACGTGAATCACGCAACGGCGCAAAGACCTTGGTATCAAAACGGAATACGGAAATCTTGCTTGCCGAAGGCGCGCCGCCCGGAAACCGCGAAGCAAAATAGACCGAGAGGAGACCAAACACAACCCCGATCACAAACAGGAGTGAGAAGCGCCACGCGCCAAGCGGTTGATTAATGAGAAAACCGGCAACAGCGGCTGCAAACAACCCGGTCAGGCTGACAACAATGCTGCTGTAGCCAGCATACCTGCCTCGCATTTGATGCGGGATATATTCCTGCTGCCAAGGGAAAAAGGCCGTCATCGCCACGGCGCGGCTAATGGCAAAGGCAATGGTGATAAAGGCCACATAGCCTACCACGCGGGCCGTAGTAAATTGATTTGCCAGCAGCGGCACCAGGAGCAGACCTGCGGTAAAGATATTTCGGACAGTGATGCCTGCAAGAAATGTTTTCTTATAGCCTGCTTTTGCCACAGGGGGCGTAATGAACAGGGAAAGCAGACTCAGGAAAGGCATGATGGAAAGCAGCACACCAATCTGTGATTCGTTCAACCCCAGCTCATCCAGGAAGAGAATGAAGACAGACCCAAAGAAGGTCAGTTGAACGAAAAATGTGTTGGCCACATCATAGGCCAGACTCCAGGGAATCGCGCGGATTTTTTCGTATTGGGTTGGCTGTGCTCCCGCGTTTGACTCTGCGGGATCAGTAGTAGTTTCCGTCATGATCACCTTCTAATACTAGGTTGGATTTAGATCCTTGTGGTTTAGATCAATGCTATTGCCGATGGACAATATACTCATAAGCTCTTTTCCGTTCTCCATGCTTCCGCTCCCCAGTGCTCCACCACTTGACCGTTGTCAAGACGAAGAATGTCGATTGTTTCTCGTTTAATTTCTTTGCCGGCAAGGTCAGTGATCTGCCACCCCAGCCGTCCCACGACTTTGTCACCATCGCTAATCAGATCCTCTATCATTACCTTAAGATTTTGCGCTGCGGCCCTGGTATCCATAACGATTTGTTTGAATTCGTTCGGTCCATCGAGCTTCATCCCAGGCGGCCTCTGATGATCGATATGTGAGGTGAGAATATCAAATCCACATCCGATAGATCACCGGTGTTAAAAATGTCCACAATTCTTTTTAAGATCAGCTTATTCTGGTCTGCTCTATTGCTCATTTGACTCCACCCACCCCAAACCACGTTGGCGCGCCCCATGAATCGTCGCTTCGTTCGAGTCCACGCCTGCGACGTAAACGATTGCACCCGACGTTCCGCGAGGGCATGGACATCATCGGCCGGACCGCAGCCTACCTCCAGAACATGATGGACGGCTTGCACCTCCAGCAAATCAAAGCTTTGGCGCTTGTAAAACTGTCCGAAATCACTGGCGCGCAGAGTATCCAAATATAAGAGTTGGGGTGGTGCAGTGGTCGAAGAAATGTTGCTCCAGGCGCGATCAAGTGAGGGCGAATTTTCCATACTGACTCCTTGTAAAGGAAGGTAAACCTATATGTTACGCGGCACCTGCCACTCAAAAACCATGTCATGGACCGGGTCTTCCCTGGAAGCCCCTGCACATTGAAAGCCGCATTTTTGAGCAATGGATTGAGAGGCAAGATTATCCTGTGAGGTAATAATGATCAGCTTCTTTAGCGCCGTCTGGTTAGGTCTGTATAGCAAGCATAGCTTTGATTATGTCGCAAAAAACTCTTCTGCAGGTAGCGTTGATTCAAGTTGCTGCAGGAGGGCGACGTTTGGCCGGAAGCGCGCCAACTCCAGCGCCAGCAATACCGCGCCAACAACCGGCTCAAACCGACTTTGGAGCGCGTGCACGTCAGGAGTTATCTCGCGCACACGCTCCACCAGCGCATCACGCAATAACGGTGAAGGATGGCGTAGCACGCCGCCGGTCAGTACCAGAGTAAATGGTGTTTCCAGCAAACCCACTTTCCGCGCCGCCACAATTGCATAATCGCCAAGGGCCTTGCCGTGCGAGATCACAATCCGGCGCGCCGCGGGATCGCCGGCATCCGCGGCATCGAACAGCGGCCGCACCAATTGACGTCTTATCTCCGGCCGAGGAAGATCGCGTGCCGTCAGCCGATGTAATATCTCTTCGACATTCCGTGCGCCGAAAGCCGCCAGAATTCGTTCGGTAAGAATGGTCGGCGGGTCAATGCCCAGTTCAGCGCGATAGACGGCCCACAGCGCGCGCTTGCTCAGTTCGTCCGCGCCCTGAGTTCCCTGCCAGAAGCTGCTATGCCAGATAAGGCCATCCATGCCTCGCGCGCCGACCGCGGCTCCTGTGCCGCACGCGACCACTACTCCCATGCCATCGGGCGAACCCGCGCGTAATGCGCCCATGGCATCATTGACGACTACCATGCTCCGGCCGTAGGCGCGGGCGCGCATGGCATCTTCGAGAAGAGTGAAATCTTCCGGCCAATCGGCGCCTGCCAGGCTGAACGCGCTGGTGCTTAACTCGGTGGCAACCATGCAGGCTTCCATCAACGCCGCGTCCACTGCGCTCTGGATCTCGGCAATCGCCGCGGCTGGCGAGGTCGCGCCGTAGATGTCACCGCAACCGGCGCGCCCCGAGCCAAGGATCATCCCATCCTCACGCGCAATCAGCGCCAGTGTTTTGGTGTTGCCGCCATCCACTCCGAGTACGAATTTCATTTTCTATGGTGATTTGTGTTTACAGCCCGTGCCATGCGGCTCGATCCGCCAGTACCGTCACATTAGATGCGGATTGCAGATAAGATGCCGGTACATCAGGCGTTTGCGGTCCTTCGATGACTCGGTGAAGGACTTTATGTTTGTGAACTCCCGATACGACAAGGAGAGTCCGGCGGGCGGATAGAAGCAGGTCCATGCCGCAGGTAAGCGCCTGACGCGGAACCTGGTCCTCGCTGCCCCAGTAACGCGCATTGCTTTTAATGCTTTCCGGGGTCAGATCAACGACGCGGGTGGATGCATCAGGCGGAGATGGTGGTTCGTTGAACCCCAGGTGACCGTTCGGTCCCAGCCCTAGAATTGAAATATCGAACCCTCCCGCCTGACGTACCGCAGCGCCATAGACGCGGCAAGCCTCTACCGCAGTGGGGGCATCGCTTGCCAGTCGGACAATATTTGCTTCCGGGATTCCCAAGGGTTCAATGAATGAGCGGCGTGCCCAACCACCGAGCGACCGCCGGTCATCGGGCGTCAATCCCAGATAGGCATCAAGCTGGAATACGCGTAATTGTGATGTATCGATCAGACCTCGTGATCGGCGTTCGGACAGTTCACGGTACACTCCCATCGGCGTCTCGCCCGTGGCCACCACGATATTGGCGTCTGGCTTTGCTTGGATCGCTTCGACCAGCCAGTCGGCGCCGGCGCGGCTAAGCGTTTCATAATCATCAACAATAATAAGATCCATATGTGAAATCCGTTTGTCTTACCGCAACAGCCGTTCCGGCAAATACTGCTGATGAGCCGCGGCCAGCTCGTCGTAAATTTTTTCAGCCAACGGCAGAGAAAAGACGAGTGGATGACTGGCAAGCGCCCTAATAGCATCACGACGTGTGCCGCTCCATGCGGCTTCCGCAGCCAGCGCCTGGTATTCCCCCAGCATCTTCACCAACCCCACCACCTGACGCGGCATATGCCCCTGTGAGATCGGCTGAACGCCATGTCGATCTGCATATCCCGGAACCTCCACGACGAGATCATCGGGGAAATCAGGCATGGCACCGCGTCCCGGGACATTCACCGGCCACACTTCTTTGCGGTCGTTGAAGACCGCATCCATCACGTCGATCGCAAGCTCAAGCTCATGGATGCCGCCACGCGAGCGGCGCGGGTCAAGGGCGGGCTGGTCGTAGGCAGCCTGTTCCTCGTAGTGCGCCCAGTAGTCGGGTACGTTCGCCATAATATCCTGGGCGCGGGTTGTCGGTTTGGCACGTAGTTCCGCCAGAACATCCTCTTTGAAATAGTAGTATTGGAAATAGTCAGCCGGCAGCGAATCCATCGCGCAGGCAAGCTGAAGGAGGCGCAGATGATGGCGATTTGCTCCTGGATCATCGCGCATTCGCTCGAGTGCAGCGCGCAGCAGCAGGAGCATGTCCTCACCCTCGTACAAGTGACGAACGCTCCAGCAAGCGTGATTCAATCCGATCATGGTAGCATCGACAAGGTCAGGATTTAGCCCGGCCGCGCGTGCAATTCTGCGCGGGAAGATGATCGGTCCCTCACAAAGCGAG
>JAICQC010000551.1 GCA_025938055.1 Anaerolineales bacterium
CACCAACCCCCACATCGCAAATGCGCCAAAGATCAGGATTACTGTCACCGCGCCAATTAGCACGCCGCGAAAGGAGCGCCGATCCACAAGCTGGTATGCCGGGTAAATTCCTTCAAAATCCCACAGCGGACCCGCGAAGGATGTGAACATCAACCCGCCGAGCAAGCCGCCAATGTGTCCCCAGTTGTCTATACCGGGTAGGGAACCGATGATAAACAGGTTGATCGCCGCGATGAAGATGATGTTTCCGATCGCGCTCCTGAACTGACCCGGAAAGACCTTGCGATTCTGAATCAGGAAAACTGCCTCAGCACCCAGCAGACCGAAGATTGCTGTGGATGCGCCAATGGAATACCCGGGGGAAAACAGAAACGAGGCAACGTTCCCCGTAAAAGCGCCAAGCACATACAGCAAAAAGAACCGTCCATGCCCGAAGTGACGCTCCAGGCTTGTGCCGAACGAGAGCAGGGCATACATATTGAAGGCGATGTGCGGCAGAGATCCATGCAGCAGCGCGGGAGTGAGAAAACGCCACAATTCCCCTGCAAAAATGGCTTCATTGATACGCGCCCCGTAAAGGATCAAAATGTCCGTGCCGAGGGTATACGTGCTCAACAATTGCAGAACATAAAAAAGGACCGTGATGGCGATGATGGCATAGGTCACATACGGCGCGGAGCGAGGGATTTCCACACGAACAGACTCTGGAGGCGGAGCGGACTGTGGAACTTGCCCTGCCCCCGATGGGGGCGTCGAAGGGTCAGAAGCAGGGGGATATTCGTTCACAACGTTACCTTTCGCGGTTTGACACGATGATGTTCCGCCTCGATGATCGCGCGGATTGTATCGACAGTTGTATCCAGATGAAATTCGCGGTTCACGATCACATAGTCGAATGCCTGGACGCGCGTGAGCTCTTTACGGGCGGTGGCGATCCGCAGGGCAAGCGAATCCGGCGTTTCGGTCTTGCGCGTTTCGAGGCGGCGCACCAGATCCTCTTCGCCCTCTGTCGTGATGAAGATCATCAATGCCTCCTTCGCCATCCTGCGCACGGATTCGGCGCCCTGCACATCGATGCGCATGACCACATCCATTCCGCTTGAAAGCGCCTCGCGCACCTGCTGCTTTGGGATGCCCTTGTAATCGCCGTAGACGATGGCATGTTCGATCAATTCATCCTCATCGATCATACGCGCGAACTCTTCCTTTGTGACGAACAGGTAATCCTTGCCGTGAACCTCATTGGCGCGTTTGGGACGCGTAGTGGCAGTCACCACAAAATGGAACGGCAGTCCGCGCTCTTTCATGCGCTGCATAACGGTGTCCTTGCCCGCGCCGGATGGTCCTGAGATAACGATCAGCAGAGGCTGGGGATGATGGAGGTCGAAGTCAGATTCAGAGGAGGGGGACATCCACGAATTTTACCAGAGCGGCTCTGGCGGCATTCGTCATAGGAGGCGAGCAACCATCTGGCTCAAATCTTCACCATCTTCTTTTGTGGATGTTTCGCTCAGCCATACCAGGAATTCAGCATTCCCCTTCGGGCCCAGCAGCGGACTCTTGATCAGCCCGTGGATCGTAAACTCTGCCTTTTGGGCAAAGCCAAGAATATCGAGCAATACCTGCTTATGGATCTCGGGATCGCGTATGACCCCATCGCCGCGAGAAACATCCTTTTTCCCTGCCTCGAACTGCGGCTTGATAAGTGCGATGATGCCGCCTCTTTCCTCTTTCCTCTTTTCTTTATCCGATGAGAAAGAAACAAGAGGAAAGAGCCACTTTTTTACAACCGGCAGCAAAATCTTCAACGAAATGAACGACGCGTCCACTGTGACCAGTGACATCTGCTCAGGCAAAGATTCCACAAAGCGCGCGTTAGTCTGCTCCATGACCACGACGCGCGGGTCGTTGCGCAGCTTCCAGTGCAGGATGCCTTTCCCTACATCGATCGCGTAGACCTTCGCCGCGCCGCGCTGCAACAGACAGTCCGTGAAGCCGCCGGTCGAGGCGCCTACGTCCGCGCAGACGAATCCAGTAACATCGATCCCAAAGGCTTCGAGGGCAGCATCCAGCTTTTCGCCACCGCGTGAGACGAAGCGCGGACCGGAATCAATCGTCAGAACAGAATCAGCCGGAATTGCAGTAGCAGGCTTAAGCGTAACCTGATCTGCCACGCGCACCTGTCCTGCCATGACCATCGCCTGGGCTTTAGCGCGTGATTCCGCCAGCCCGCGCTCCACCAGCAATACATCCAGACGCACCTTTGCCATGCTGGTATTGTAACCAATTCTGCCATCCCTCTGTTATCATTAACCCATGCTTTCTGCCCTCATCAAAACCATGCGCCTGCGCCAGTGGACAAAGAACGGCTTCATATTTTTTGGCCTGATCTTTGACAAGCAGTTGTTCCAGCCCGAACCATTTTTACGAACCGTCGCGGGGTTCTTTTTATTTTGCCTGGTCTCAAGCGCCGTATATCTGTTCAATGACATCGCCGATGTCGAAGCAGATCGCAATCACCCTGAGAAAAAATATCGCCCCATCGCCTCCGGCAGGCTGCCTGTGGGCGTGGCTGCCATTGCTGCCATCGTGTTGATCGTCATTGCCATTCCACTGGGCTATTTACTTTCACC
>JAICQC010000391.1 GCA_025938055.1 Anaerolineales bacterium
AAAAAGGAGAACAAAATGAATAAGAAAATCAGTTTGCTGATCATTGGATGGATATTAAGTTTGCTTTTCCTCGCTGCGTGTGGCAGTGCATCCCCAGGTGATGTTGGTTTTCCCACCGGAAAATTCGTATGGGAGGGGAGTGAGCTTCAAGGACTCTATCTCAATGAAAACGGAACCTGGTCTGCCTTCTACTACGGGGAAAATGTGGATGAAGGAACATATACGGTTAGCGACAGCCTTTATACCCAGCAAACTTCGCAGGTATGTGCATCTCCCGCGACGTATGAATGGTCGTTTGATGGAACAAACCTTAAGTTCAAACTGCGCGGTGAGGATACTTGTGACGTCCGGCGGGAATCCTTCGATGGCCAAACGTTTATCCTGACGAAGTAGCTTGGGTGTCATCAATAAGAAAGCCTCGCGGACTTTCTGCCGCGAGGCTTTCTTATTGACAAGCTATTAACCGTTGAGCTACGAGTTGGTTGTCTCGTCCTGGGTTACATACCGTTCAGGCTCTCGATCAAAATCCTCCTTGCAGCCCAGGGAGCAGAAGTAATACGTCTGCCCATTGTATTCCGACCTGGCTTGAGCATTCTCATACGTGATCTCCATGCCGCAGACGGGGTCTTTAAGTGTTTCGGGCATAATGCTCTCCTTTCACGTCCTGTTTAACGTTTCTGTTTTTCAACTGTTATCCCATGGGAAAGGATGCGCTTTTCTACTAATCTGTTGCTTAGAATATCTTATGTTTTTGAAGCGTCTCCAGATATACAGCCTGTTTCTTCCCAACTAGACGACTCAGTCGCGGCGGTTCAAAGATAAGCTGCTTGATCCTTCGCAGGGGATATACCAGGCACTCGCAGCCGGGCTTCAAATCCTCGTACACAACCAGGCAAACCCACGCCTCTGGCATGGAGAGAATGGGATCGCGGCGTTCGGATGAATCCTGAAACGTCCAGGAGAGATCGTAGCGATTGGCAGCAGAACGGCGTTGTGTTTTGACGGCTACATCCAATCCATTGACCCGCAGATCTGCTGCCCAGGACTTTTGCCGGCTGCTGTAGATCGTGTAATCAGGTCCTTCGACTGTGCACTTGCGCGCTTCGAACACGAGCCGCACGGCTTCTTCGCCCAGCTTGCTGACGAAATGATCGTCACGGACTTTTCGCCTCTCACTCTGGTTGCTATCGTGATAGTTGACGGTGTCTAGGACCGCGTCTGCAAAGGCTTGAGTTCGGGCTATGATTTCAGGAAGCAGATGAACGGTCTGCGGCGTGCGAAACGTGGACATGGATCAACCTGTGCGCCTCCTCGTATACAGGTAGATCAGCAATCCTCCCACAATAAGGGATGGTAAAACGATCAATCCTGCTTCAGGACCGAACGCGCCGCCTGTCCAAAGTTCGGGACCATGGACAGTGATGCGGGTCAGGGCATAAATGTCGAGCCCTGAAACGGGGAACCCAAAGACGACGCCCTCAAAGAAGTTCCAGCCGATGTGCAGCCCGATGGGAAGCCAGAGCTGTTTTGTGCGGATGTATCCATATGCCAGATAAACCCCGGCAAAGAAGATGCCTACTGCGCTCACCCAGGTGGCATTCGGGTTACCGAGATGGAGAAGACCGAATACAGCAGAGGAAATGACCACGCCCCAGAATAAATTGAGTCCGCTGGCGATGGTTTGTAAATGATAGCCTCGCGAGAGCAGCTCTTCATTCCAGCCCACAAGCAGAAAGATAGCAAGGAACGTAAGCACACCAGTAATGACTGTATTAATGGGATCAAACTCCCATGCAAAGCCTTCGAACGTCAGCCAGCCGAGACTGAGCATGACGACGTAGATAAATCCCATTTGCACGAACGTGATGCTCATCCCCGCGAGAATATCGAACAGGGTGTGTTTATCAAACTGCAAGCCGAGGCTTTCAAAAGATCGTTTGTCGAGCCAGCGACGAGCCACATAGACGGAACTCGTAATGATGAAAAAATTCAGGATTTGACCCACAAGCGGACCAAGCGATTCGGGGAGTCCGCCGAAAATGATGGCTACGATCCCAAAGACCATTCCAAACAGGAACAGCAGCAGGGTTTGAAGAAGCAGACGCCAGCCTGCGCGCAGGCGCGGCTCATCGGGAGACAGGAAGACATTGCGGAGGAAGGAACGCTTTTGAAAAGGATGAATATCATTCATAGAATCGCTCGATCACGGAATTTTGTAAACAGTATAAACTTTGTCCGGCGTCCGGGCAAGCAATATTAATTGCTCCAGCGTCTCCTGCAGGATATTCTCGACGGATGGCGTAATTTTGCTCGAGGCTGTCGCGCTCATGAAACTCAGCCCTCTTTCATAGACGATAACGTGCGTATATTGTTGTGACTTCCATGATTGAATGATCGCAGCCGGCGTTTTATACCTGTGTGCATCGTACGCAAAATTGTAAAGGATGGGGTCGGGTTGGGTTGAACGGGGAAGATCATAGGAGCGCGGCTCAAAGAGGCTGTAGACTCGCGCACCAGCGGGCAATTCATCCATGAGATCCATCAATGCGGCGTAGGAGGGGTTGATCCGTTGGATGTACTGTTCTCGGCTTTGGGCACCGAACGCAACGGCAAGCGGGTTTCTCCGCACCACGAAAATCGCAGTGTCGATGATACTTAACGCAATGACAGCAGCGATCAGTGTATTGATTATGAAATGGATGCGCAGCTTTGATGTATCAAACTGTTTGAGAGAATCCCATGCCAGCGCAGAGGGAATCGAAAATGGGACAAGCACCGGGAAGAGCAGTCGTGCCTGCCAGAGCGAGGCAGAGTTGATGACTCCAACCAGCCAGGCACCAAAACTCAATAGGGAGAAAACACTAATGGCGAGCAGGGACCAGCCCCGGGCGGATGCCGGACGCGTGCGCGAGATCAGTATCCAGATCGTAAACGGTGCCAGAATTAGCAGGAGTGGACCCATCCGGGCATTGAAAAAGGTCACATCACGGGTTCCCAGGAGCGTATAAAAAGGTGTCAGGAGGATTTGGAGAACGTCCCAGCCAATGCCGGTGCCAGCATCTGCGTACCAGCTGGCGAGAAAATCGTCCCAGTAGCGCCCTCCGAAAAGAAAAGGATAAAAAGGATTGCCCATAAATATGGCATTGCGGATATACCAGGGCAGAGCGGTGACGAGGGCAATGAAACTGAACTTTGCTGCAGACTGGATCGCTTTACGAAGTGGATCATTCAAGAGTAGTAGCAACCCACAGGCTAATGGGACAACGAATGAGGTGTATTTAATACCCATCGCAAAGCCAGCCATTAAACCAGCAATAGAAATCCAGGTAGGGGACTGCAGGGTGCGGTACTTTGTGAGCGCATAGAGAGCAGCGATGGCATAATAAACAAGCGCCATATCTGCATAGGCGATGGAGGCAAGCGTGGGCAGGGAAGGCATGGCGGCAAGCAATAGAAGCGCTTTGCGGGCGATCTCGGCATCCCATGTTTTGAACGTCCAGTGCCAGATCAGGAGCGCGGCAATCAGAGCCCAGGCAAAATGGATGATCTGGGTTGCGCGCTCGCTGCCTCCTGCCAACGCCCATAGATAGACGTTTTCTGTCAGACTCGGGAACCAGAATGGAGCATTGTTTATCGGTTGCAAGCCGCCAAGCTGCAAGATGTTTTGCGGGAGGGTCAGGTGATATAACAGCGCGTCGAAGGCTTCAAAAGGGGGAACAAGCGTCAACAAAAAGGTCAGAATAGGAATGGCTAGAAGAGCAAGCCTGGTGAGAGGACCCGTGTGGCTGAATGAAAGCCTCAGATTGGACGAAAGCGAAACGAGGTCTCGCCGCAGCGTCGTAAGGTCATTTCTGAGAATAAAAAAAACGGTGAGAGCAATCTGAATAATCGTGAGAAGAAAATGGTTCGCAAGTTGTACAACAGAGAACAACAAGCCCAGCAAGCCCAGCGCGCCGAGCCCGATTCCTGTACTGAGTAACAAATGGTCGACCTCTTCCTGCTTTTCAAGCAAGAAGAGCCTGAGAACACGCTGCCCAATCCCATAGGCATTGAAAAGGAGGAGGGCTGCAATAAAGAGTGTCCACACTGTATCCACCAGGCCCGGGAATGCATTAAGCAAGCCGGGCTTTTGAACAACGTAATACGTGAGGAGGATTGCGCCCGTCCACAGAAGAAACAGTGCGCCAGTGATTCGTTTCAATTCCCCCCGCCTTTGAGGTAGATTCCTTTCGGGTCTAACTCTTTGCGCAGGATCACCAGTTCCCTTTCCGTGACAGGCTCTGTGGTTTTTATGTCGGGGGCAACTTTTAGATCCCAGCCCGTATTTTCCTGTGCCTGCTCGATGGTCTTCCCCGGATGCAGAGCCGTAAGGATCATTTCCCCCGTTTCATCGGGCTCCATAATTCCAATTTCGGTCACGACTGCCAGCATGCCGCCGCCGCGCAAGCCCGCTTTT
>JAICQC010000230.1 GCA_025938055.1 Anaerolineales bacterium
GGGCATGGTCATCACTTTTGAGCGTTTACCCAGAGATCAGTGGAATAAAGTCAATTTAGGTCCAGTTATTTCCATTGGCAAAATCCGATTTTATGCATCGCAATTGGAATATTATTTCAATTCTTCTCAATGGCTCGGAATGGTTGTCAGCCCAGCGATTAAGTTGAAAGGATATGGGGTTTATGATCTTCCGGATAATTAATAACCAGAGCACTGTAAATACGAATTGATCTAACTCTCTCGCTCGGGTGGGTCTTCGACCCCGCCGAGATTGGGAATCTATAATACGCGTTTGCATTCGCTAAATTCACTTCAAAATCTGAAACAGATTGCTGTAATCGTCGGTCCACAACCGGATGCCGGTGGAATAGCCGCGCAGGTCCAAGGAGCGCTCGCGGATGGCAGGGATTTCCAGCAGAGTGGGGTCATGCGCGAGCAGAATCCAGTGGGAGGCGTAACCGCCGTTTGAGTCGCCTTCGTAATTCACGCGCACCATGCTCAAGCCATAATGTTCAGCCAACTGCCAGAACACGGGCTGTAGATCCAAATGCAGGTTGGTGATATGGGCGGCGATGATCCCATCCGGGGCGAGATGGGAGAGATAAAGGGCAAAGGCTTCCTTTGTGACCAGGTGGACGGGAATCGAATCACTACTGAATGTGTCCAACACGAGAACGTCGAAGTTTTGAGGGTTTCCTTCTGCGAGCTCACGTTCGAGAGAAACGCGGGCATCTCCAAGGACGGAGGTGATCTCTGCTTTGCTATCGCGGAGGAATGAGAAATAGTTTCCCTGCCCTTCTGCCAGCTCGACGACCACCGGGTTGATCTCGTAGAGGCGATATTCATCGCCAGGCTGCCCGTAGCTCACGAGAGTCCCTGCGCCGAGACCGAGCAAGCCGACGCGCATCGACTCTTCACTGCTATATTTCGGGTAATTGAGGATGGCAAGTCCCGCGCCGCTCTCCCGGACGTAATAGGTTGTGGGTTCATCGCGCAATTCCTCATCGATGAACTGAAGTCCATGGACGGTGATGCCGTGGGACATGACAAAAGCCGGCGAAGTGGAGCCTGCAGGAATCACCTCACGGACGCGGATCACGCCGTAGAAGTTGCGCTTCGAGTAGAGCGCGCCTGAAAAATAGGTGCTGACGACAGCCAGTAGAACCGTGACCAGAGCGAAGACCGTGAAGATGAAACGGGCGCGGGCACTTGCTGATTCTGCTGGAGATTGCTTCGGGCTCACCTGCACTGCGCGCACACCTGTCCTGGCGGACGGTGCCAGGGGGCGCACACTTGCCCCGGGCGCAAGTGCCGGGGAGTGTCGCCCTCGCAATGACAGACGAAAAATCGTGAGCAGGAGGGCGATGGTCATTGCCAGACCGACGAAGAACTCCCAGTAGCCGTTGAAGATGACCGGGGCGATCAGGCTGACGAAGATCCCCCCAAGCGCGCCGCCGATGGAGACCATCAGGTAGAACGTGGTCAGGTATCCAGCCGGGGGACGCAGAAGATAGAGCTCGCCATGACAGAGCATGCAGGCTGTGAACAGCAGGCTGCAATACGCCAGGATCTGCCAATAGACATGCAATGCCGTGGCATTCAGCATGACAAACAGCGTCAACGCGGTGGAGAGGATGAACAGGATTGCATACAACTTTCGGTTATAGCCTCGCTCCCCTGAAAACGTCAGGATGAACGAGAGCAGATAGAGGGCGAGCGGCATGACCCATAAAAAGGGAATGACTGCCACTTCCTGCGTGATTTGATTCGTCACGGATAAGAGAAACAGGGAGGCTGTCGCGCTGAGAACAATCCATAAGGACATGAGAGGAAGACTGGGGCGCGCTTCCTTCTGCGCGGATGCTTCGACTGCGCCTACGGCTCCGCTCACGACGTCCCGGTGTTTGTGCGGGAGCACCGTAGGTTTGCTTTGCGCGGCGATCCACGCGGCAAGGAATCCAAAGAGCAGAAAGCCCAACGACCAGAGCCATCCCTGGGCGCGGAGGGAAAGGTTTGGTTCGATCAGTAATGGGTAGGTGAGCAAGCCCAGCAGGGAACCGGCGTTCGAGAGGGCGTAGAGGCGAGCGTAGGAACGTTCGGGGAAGATGCTGCTAAACCAGGCTTGCATGAGCGGACCGTTCGTCGCCAGGAGAAAATACGGCAAGCCAACCGAAACGATGAGCAGTCGAAAAATGTCGAGAATGGGAGAGGCGACATCATCCGGTTTCCAATTTGAAGCCGGGGTGATCGGCGACGTCCAGATGAAGGATAGCAGAGCGAGAAGCAATATGGCAGACAGGACAAGGACAATGTGAACAACGGCTTGTCTTTGCGTTCGCACGCGTCCGATCAGCCAGTAGGCATAGGCATATCCACCTGTGAGGAGAGCCTGGAAAAACAACATGACCGTCGACCAGACGGCAGGCGTGCCGCCGAACCAGGGCAGGATGAACTTACCGATCATCGGCTGGATCTGGAAGAGGAGAAATGCAGAAAGGAAGATGCTGAGGGCAAAGGCTACCATTGAAATAATTGCTTCAATTCTACATTACTCAGAGAACCTTAAGAAAACAGCCGCGGGCAATCGCCCACGGCTGTTCACCAAACACAAAAAAGCTTCTGCTTATGGACCGACGATACGACCCTCCACGACCGGTCCAACAGGCGAGTTGGCTGTCACGTAGTCAATGGCGACCTGCAGAAGATCATCGCCAGGCTGCAGCACATCTGTGCCCTGTGTGAACGCGGTATATCCGTCACCGCCGGTGAACATGAAGTCATTGATCACCACGCGGACGGTGTCAGTGGGACCGATGGGGGTTTCCGGACCACCAATCCCTTCGGGGGTCTTCCACATGCCGGTGATCACAGGAGTTGTCCCATTACATGTATACGTGACCCTTAAGCCTGAGAGCTGCGGGAAGCGACCTGTATGGACGGCAGGATCGCAAGCCGGCGAAAAGCCATTCAGGAAAGCCTCTTCCAATTGCGCGCCGGTCACGGTCAGGATCACGGTGCGATTGCCAAACGGCAGGACGGCGAACATCTCACCCCAGGTGATCTCGCAGTTCCCTTCACCGGCGCTTGGAGGCGCACAGAGCAGGTCAGCGCGCAGACCGCCCGAGTTTGTGAACGCAGCATCAACACCCGGATACTTCAGGCGCATGGCATCTGTGACCAGATTGCCCATCGCCGATTCATTTAAGCGTTCAGGGTCACGTAAGATATCGAAAGACTGTGTACCGATCACCTGATTGCGCAGAACCTCCGTCTGGGCGTTGGCATCATCGATGATCGCCTGGACGTCCGGCCGTGCTGCCACGCCAATGTTCTTGGCGATGCGGGTCGCGCCTCCAGCCCACGTAACGTCGCCTCCCTGGACGATCAACTGCACCACGGAATAAGACGCGCCGGCGTTGATCCCTTCCACGACGAGGATATCGCCAGCCATCACATTAGAAACACGGTGGGTGTGCCCGGCGACGATCAGGTCAACATTTGTGTCCTGGATCGCCTCCGCGATCGTCATGATCGGTCCATCCCACGGGACTGCGGGGTTGTTCGCTACGGCGTTCTGCCCGTTGGAAGTTCCCTGGTGGATCAGAACGATCTGGATCTTGACGTTCTGCTTGCGCAGCTTGCGCGACTCCTTCCGAATGGTCTCAGCCTCGTCGAGGAACTGCAGCCCCTCTGTAGCGCCGGCGCTGACGAGCTCCGGGGTGTCCTGCAATTCGATGCCGATTACTCCAATCTTAAATCCGGCATATTCAAAGACGTGCGTGCCTTGCACCCAGTCCGGGTTTTTCAGCGTTGTCGCGTCAATAATGTTCGCGCCCAGGAAGGGGAAGTTGGCGCGCGCCTGGTGCTCTAGCAAGCGTTCAACACCGTAATCAAACTCGTGGTTACCGTACGAGGTGGCATCCAATCCCCAGGCATTTTCCACATCGATCGCGGGGGCATCCTGCAGCAGGCCGGAGTTTGCCGGAGAGGCTCCCACGTTATCCCCCGCGGCGAACAGGAAGGCGCCTTCCGGGAATTGCGCAGCTTCCTCATCGAACATCGTTGCCAGGTATGCCGCGCCGCCGACGCTGACGTTGAGATCATCCATGGAGAGGCTTGTAGGTTCCAACTGTCCGTGGAAGTCGTTCAAGCCGATCAATGGGATTAAGGTAGGCGCTTTGCCGCCCTTGAGCATGTCCAGCCTGACGACACCCTGCGAATGCTGCGGGACCGGGATGCCCATCATAAAGGCGATGGTCGGTGCGATGTCGATCGTGCGCAAGCCATCCGCGACGACATGTGGCCGGATGGAATGCCCACCGGCGAGAAGCGTCGCGCGCATATTGATGTTGGCGCTGAAATCCTGAACATCAGGCACATAGCCGTGCTGCCCAAAGAATGCCGAGCGCGCCACAAGCGTACCGGGGGTCGCAGCGTCATACTGATAGGGTGGATAGGAGAAAACGATCAGATCCCCCGTACGGGTGGGATGTGCCATATCGGTTGTGGTGCCGGGACCGTTGGGGATATAGCGCGCTTCCGCCTTGGTGAAGACACGGTCGATCACCCTCCATCCTTCAGGCTGACCGTCACCGGTCCAGTCGTTCGGGTCACTCAGAGCTAAAAAGGCGTCTCTGATTGCGGCAATGGTCGAAGCCTCATCGGCAGCCGCGACCTGCTGGAAGCCTTCATCGGCAGGTTCGCGACCTTCCAGATTTAAATAAATCTGCAGTGCTCCACCTGCCCAGCATGCCTTGGCTTTCCCTATCGTCTCACCAGAAGCGGGCCGGCAATTCGAAGTTTGATTATGAGAAAGCAATCCCAACTCGACCAGCACCTGGCTCGCATCGATGGCAAGGAATTGCGGTGCGAAGCCATGATCAGAAGCTACAAAGGTTGTCGTATTTCGACCGATCAAAGACCGCGCCAGAGCGAGCGTTGAGTCGGCGCCGCTATAGGCTCGCTGGATAAAGGCAGTACGTTCAGCAACACGCCCATCGGGCGTACCATTGACCTGCACATCATCATATGCAGGATTTGGGTCGCCGCCCGGCAGAGTGGGCGAGATCAACCCCAGGAACTGGTGCTGGAACTCGTCGGTGACGGGGTACCCCAGCATCAGGAGGTCAGGCTCATATTTCTCGACAATGTATTCGATCAGCGGGTGATGACCGGTCTCCCAGTAGAGACCCTGTTCGACGTACGTCTCTTCACTGACAATGCCCGCTTCGAGGATGGCAAAGTCGCCTGCGGTGGAGGTGGGAAAATTCTGCGCTACGTATTCAGCGAAATCACCGGTGAACCCAGGCTCAGACCAGCCAACCCAACTGGCGTTGGCGCGGGTGACGGAGGTATGGAAGAGGCGCACTTCAGAAAGATCGCCCGCCAGTCTTTCCACCTTTACCAGCATGCCGCCTGTCAGACCATCGAGCGAGCCGCCGCTGATCGTGACCTTCACATCACCCCACTCCCCTTCGCCCAGCGTTGCGACTGCATCCGCTCCATCCTTGGTCGGCGAGAACAGGACTTGATCGTAGTTCACTTTTTTGTCATTTGTTGAGTCAAAAATGTAGGCATTCAAGCCATATTTGTCTGTACCAAAATCCAGCACCCGCATGCGCATTTCCTTGGCTGGGCTGCGGGAAACAGGGACATTGGTCCAGCCGGTGGCGTCAGTGGGATCGGCGGCAGGGAAGGCAGGCTGCCCGGCGAAGCCTGCCGGATGATCGAACTGCAAACCAAAGGAGGCAGTAAACGCGGGATCATCGGTGGGGCTGATGTAGTTAGTAACCACGCCTCGACCCGAAAGGAACGAGCGGAAATCCACGGTGGGACCATTAATGACGCCCACGCGACCGCCCGCCCACTCGATCTGAGCGACTTTCTTACCGCCGCGTTCGGCGGCTTGCGCGAGCGTTTCTGCCTGCAGAATGCCGGGATCAAACGCGGAAGCACGGCTGGCAAACGGCTGACCATTGATCGCGAAGGTATTGTTCGTGGAACCATGAACGCCGGGCCATGCCCCGGTTGCCAGGCTGTGCCAGCCCGCGCCCGTATTGGGCGGCGCCTGCGTCAACAGCCCACCCCCTCCGGCTCGGGCACCCGAGCGGAGCAGCTTCGCCATGGCAGGCATCAACCCCTCGTCTGCATACGATTCGACAAGGTCCTGGCGAAGTCCATCGGAACTAAAGAAAATAACCTTCTCATTTCGAAGAGCAGAATCTGGTGCGGATACCTCACCAGCCGCCAGCACACCCACTGGCGAGAGCGCCATGGAAAGTATTAAGAACCCGGAAAACAAACGAAGCAGAGGCATGCGGTACGACTCTCTGCTTCGATGAAACAGCGATTTAAGCATTACAGTCTCCTCTGACAAAAAATTGAGAATCACTGCAAGCACGGGCAAATGCGCAGCATCTCCTCCTGATGGCACCCGACCATGTTTCGCCCACCAGTACCGCCTTTCATAAAACCAGATGATAAGGTGTGGTCTTCACACTGTTCGATGTGACGGCGAAGGAATGAATATAAAGTTCATTCTAATCATCTCAATCATGAGAGTCAATAAGAATTGCCAGTAAAATCTTAAAGGAGGATCGTTATGCGCCCACTTGAAATCATACTTCCCGTTCTGCTTGCACTTTATTTGATCTGGACTCATCCACGCCCGCTGCTCGTTCGGCTTTTGCCGATTGCCGGGCTGTTTCTCGCCTTGATTCATCTTGCCGTTGAGGGATATCGCTGGCAGATGATTCCGCTGTACGGTCTGACGATCCTGCTGGCAGTGAGTGCTTGGAGAAGACTCCGATCTGCCTTGGATGGAAAGCGCAGCGCGGCGATTCTTGGGCTTATCCTGCTGGCAGTAGCGACGGCGCTGCCTATCCTCCTGCCCGTTCCGTCCATCCCAACCCCTAGCGGAGCTTATCAGGTGGGCACGCGCAATTATGAACTCACGGACTCATCACGCCAAGAGCTCTATTCCGGCAGAGAGGAGGCGCGGCGATTCCAGATCCAGGTCTGGTACCCGGCGGAGGTCAGCCCGTCTGATAGGCGCGCACCGTGGATGTCGCATGCGGACGTCTTCGCGCCAGCCATCGCGACCTACATCCACATGCCATCCTTCTTTCTCGATCATTTGGCGCTGGTCGAAATGCCAGCCTATCAGGACGCCAGCATCGCCTCGAACGATAAAGGGTATCCAATCATTTTGTTCTCGCACGGCTGGAATGGTTTCAACGCGCAGAACACCGGGCAGGCGATCGAGCTGGCAAGCCACGGATATGTTGTCGTGGGCGTGCAGCACCCCTACGGCGCGGTCATCACCGTTTTTAATGATGGAACCATCGCGCCCAATAATCCGTCTGCATTACCAGGCGGCGCGCCCGACGACGAGTATGAAGTCGCAGCGCGAAAGTTAGCCAGGCAGTGGACTGGCGACCTGGGTTTCGCGCTGGGCTTCCTGCAGGAGCAGAATGAAAATCCGGAGAGCCCGTTCCATGAATTGCTGGATCTGTCACGGGTAGGGGTCTACGGACATTCCACGGGCGGCGGCGCGGCGATCCAGTTCTGCGGAACAGACATCCGCTGTACCGCTCTGCTCGGGATGGATCCGTTCATGCGCCCGGTCTCGGCTGATGTGCTGGCAAACGGCGTGAC
>JAICQC010000590.1 GCA_025938055.1 Anaerolineales bacterium
AGCCAGAAGAGAGTAGAGGTGTAGGTCAAACTCTACCCGCTTCGACTAAAGCTCTTGCACTTCGGGTATAATCAGAACTAAAGTTCTATATTCGCAGAGAAAGGAATGGTATTTTTCCATGGTATCCAAACGAAATGTCGTCCACGTTGAGATTCCCGCGGCGGATGTCCAGGCTGCGGGCAAGTTTTATGAGGAGTTATTTGGCTGGAAGCTCAGCCGCGCGGAGGAGTTCGATTACACCCTGTGGGAGGATGGCAGTGGGAACGGCGGGGGTTTCAATAAGGTGTCTGAGGAAACCCCTGCTGGCCAGGTAGTGGTCTATATCCACAGCGACGATATCGAGGCGGACTTGAAAAAGGTGGAGGAGCTGGGTGGTACTGTTGTCCTGCCGAAAACAGAAATTCCCGGCACGGGTTGGTATGGTCAGTTCAAAGATCCGACAGGAAATCTACTTGCGATTTATACGAGCAAGAACCCGGAATTCAATCAGTAACTGGTATTGCGAGTAGGTGCCGGAATAGGCACCTGCTTTTGTTTGAGCGAAACCCCTGCTTGACGCACTTATGGCGCGGTGGTATCCTTGCGCCCAATGTTTCGCTCCTTCGTCCTTGACACCAACACCAACGATAATACTCGTACCCATCCGGTAACGGGACGTTGGTGGCTGTCAGGTGAACAGAGACAGGTTCATACGCACTAGGTACACCAAGCGCCCCGACCACTCGGGGCGCTTTTCATAAGGAGCAGTCATGTCTACTTCCAACGCCACGCCCGTCTTCGCTGTTGAGGAGAAGAATCTTGTCCCTGTCAGCGACCATCTCAGGCAGTTGACGGACATTCCGCCATCGCGGATGTTCCTCATCAACAAGTCGCTGAAGGTCTATCAGGTGAACAATCCTGGAGCAAGAATCTTCGATGCTTCGCAGGGGGATGGTGGCGCATCGTTGCCCGGTGTTCCGAAAGCGATCCTCGAACGCGCCGCGCAGCTCCAGATCGAGCATGGGACTGCCTACGATATGCCCTTCGGCACGGAAGCCTACCGCAAATCGGTGATCGATCAGTACTGGAAACTAGACTCCTCCTCCGGCTGGGGACCCGCCAATGTGCTTGGTACAGCGGGCGGGCGCGACGCGCTGGTCAAAGCCTATCAGGCGATGCTGGCGCTCGGTCACGGACGCCAGGGCGATTTGGTCATGGTCTCGCGCGTCCCGTGGATCTCGTACAACTGGGGACCGTATGGAGTTGGCGCGAACGTCCTCTGGGCACCCGGTGATCCTGCACAGGGCTGGGCATACTCTGAAGACGCGATCATGGAAAGTGTGAAGTTCGCCGAATCCAAGGGACGCAAGATCGCAGGTCTCGTCATCACTAATCCTGATAATCCCACGGGCTCGACGATTCCCGTGGAGAAGCAAGTCTCACTGGCGAAATGTGCATTGGAATCCGGCGTGGCATTTGTCCTCTTCGATTGGATGTATCACTATGTCACCGACGAGTCACCAATGGAGCTGAATTCCTTTCTCAAGGAATTCACGCCCGAAGAACGCAGGCGTTTGATGTTTCTGGATGGCATCACAAAATCCCTCGGTGCTTCCAACATCCGCAACTGTCATCTGATTGCAGATGAATCGGTCATCAAGTTCATCATTGCCCGCGCGTCCCATGGAGTGATTCCATCATACTATTCGTTCGCGGTCGCGATGGCAGCCTACGAGATGGGATTTGCCGAGGCTGCAAAGACGATCATCGAACCGACGAATGCCAGCCGTACTGCGTTGAAAGAGCTGCTTCTGCGGAATGAACTCCAGCATATTATTGGCAAAGGCTACTACGCATTCATCAACGTGGCTGAATACCTCGAGCCCAAAGGCTGGAAAGACACAGAACCGCTGGGTCAATATCTCGCTGAAAATCATGGCATTGCCATTGTTCCAGGCGCGTTCTTCTCGCCCTTCGGTGCCG
>JAICQC010000204.1 GCA_025938055.1 Anaerolineales bacterium
CTGGCGTTCATGCTGATCGTGGAATTGATCGTCCTCCCGGTCTATAGCGTTTTGTATTCTGTCAATTTATTCCAACCGGGTTTACTGCTGGTGATCCTGCTGGGCTCGATTGGCTACGTGGGTGTCGGCACGCTGCTTTCCGCCATGTCGGTGCAGACGCGCACGCGCGACATACTTCTCCCCATTTTGTTGTTCCCGGTCGTGATCCCGGTGCTGCTGGCGGCGGTCAAAGCCAGCAGCGGATTCCTCACCGGCGCAGAATGGTCAGAAATCCTCCTGCCGATCAACCTGCTCATTGCCTACGATATTATTTTCATCGCCGTGGCATTTATGGTGTTTGATGCCGTTGTAGAAGAGTAAAGCAGGCTGGTTTTACACCCTCATCTATTCTCTACTCTCCAATCTCTTTTATTCAAGGAGCATCCATGCAACCAAAACCTCTCGCATTAAAACTTCTCGATCTCGTTGCCATCATCGTACTGGCTATTTCCACCTATCTTGCACTTGTTTTTGCGCCCACCGAGCTCGTGATGGGCGACGTGCAGCGAGTGTTTTACTTCCATGTTGGCACGGCGTGGACGGCGCTGCTTGGCTTCATCCTTGCAGGGATATTTAGCGTGGTCTACCTGATTACAAAAAACCTTAAGTGGGACCGCCTCCAGGTCGCTGCGATCGAGGTCAGCCTGGTCTTCTTCCTGATCACGATCGTGCTCGGCTCCATCTGGGCGCGCCCTGCCTGGAATACGTGGTGGACGTGGGATCCTCGTCTCACCACCGCCGCCATCACCGAACTGATCTACATCGCCTACTTTATGCTGCGCCAGGGCATTGACGACCCTGACCGGCGTGCCCGCTTCGGCGCGGTGTACGCGCTGGTCGGTGCGCTCAGCGCGCCGATCACCTTCTTTGCCATCCGCCTGTTCCGCACCATCCACCCGGTGGTGATCGGTGGAACCAACCCCGAGGCTGACGGCGGCTTCAGTATGACGCCGGATATGCTCGTCGCGTTTTTCTTCGCCCTGTTCGCCTTCAGCATCGTCTTCCTTGACCTGTTCTGGAACCGCATCCGGCTCGGCGAATTGCAGGACAAGGTCGAGCAGCTCAAATTAAAAGTTATGACATAAACGGAGAAGATCATGTTTTTTCAGGAAACCACCCCCGATACATCAGGCTATATGATCGCCGGCTATGCAGTCGCATTCCTTGTGATGGCGCTTTACGTCGCCAGCATTTATCTTCGCAACCGCAACCTTTCTCAGGATCTGTCCCTCCTCGAAGAAATGGATGAACAGTCCCCTCCGGTACAGGCGAGTCTCGCAAGCCAGCCAGGTAAAACTTCGGCAAAATCTCATCACAAATCTGTAAAACCTGTAACTAAGAAACCACGCGAGAAATAGCCTTTATATGAGAGAGTCCGCTATAATTGAAGCGGACTCTTTTTTTTATATGAGATTCGGCAAAGAAAATCAGGTTGGTTGGAGGAACCGGCTCCTAACGCTGAGTATCCTTCTGACCTTCGCGGGAAACGCGTTCGCGTCGCCCCCACGAGGTGTTGCCGCGCCCCCTGGTCAACCCACCGGTCCCGACCGCTTCTCTGTCACTGTTGTCGATTACACCAAATATTTTTGGTGGCTGATCCGCTGGGGTGAGGATGATGTCGAATGCAAGATCGTCACCGATCATGATGGTCTGCCCACGCCGGGGGATATTTATGTGGATTGCGGCGAAGATCTCTATGAGGAATGGATTGAGCAGCAGCCCTGCCATGAGCTCGATATCACCCTATGCAGGGGTTTTTATCTTCATCTGGTGGATACCAAGCCTGCACAAAAGGAGATTTCGACGATCCTGCCGCCGCCGACTGTGCAGGTCACACTGGAAAATTGCGACCCGGTCTATACGTCCTCCACGAGTATTTGTGATTCAGACCCTATCCTGGTGTTAACCGGAATAGAGCCTCTCCCTGATTATCAGATCGTCAACATCGAAGGGTTGTATGAAGGGCAGCCGTTTCTTTGTGACCCCACCTGCCGATTACAACTGCCTGTCACGGACGAGGATGGTTTTGTGATTCAGTTTTGGGCAAACTCCAGTTACGGAGATAGCAGCGAGATGTTCGAGGCGCTGGTGCGTGTGGCTGTCACCGACGCCGGCGACCCGGACCGCTTGTTCTGGTATGCAGACGTATTGAGCAGCCAGTGGGTTGGCGTGCCCGTTGCCAGTTGCGTGGGAGCCTGGGGGGCGTTACCGCCCATCGGTGGTCCGCCGGAATGGCTGAGCACTCCCACACAGAGTGAAGAATTGGGCACCGATATTCCCTACAATTACCTGGCGTCCCAGTTGATCCGTGCCGGCGCGGTGGATGTAAGCGCCTGCCCGGACGGGGGACTCCTGCCCGATGGCGGCGCGTCCACCTGTGGGATGGAAGCCGCCCGCGGCGCGGTGACCATGTGGCAGAACCAGTTCGATGGCATTATCTTGAGCGTTGCCCAGGAGACGGGCGTTCCCGCTCATATGCTTAAAAACCTGTTCGCGATCGAGAGCCAGTTCTGGCCCGGCAGAAGCGACCGCGATGACATTGGTCTGGGACAACTCACCGTAAAAGGGGCAGATACAGCTCTGCTCTGGAACCCTCCCTTCTTTCACCAGTTCTGCCCATTGGTCATGGATTCAGCCGAGTGTAGCCAGGGATATTTGCACCTAGATGATGAACAGCAAAAATTTGTTCGCATGGCACTGATCGACGCTGTCAATGCAACCTGCGAAACCTGTCCTTTGAAGATCGATCTCGAGCGTGCCAATTTCAGCATCGGCATTTTCGCTCATACGATGCTGGCAAACTGCGAGCAAGCCGGTCAGCTCGTTGAGAATGTTACAGGAGAGACCCCGGCAGGCAATTCTGCCACGTATGAAGATCTCTGGAAGTTTACATTGACCAACTACCACGCCGGTCCGGGCTGCCTGGGCAATGCCCTGGATGCTACCCTTGCAGAGGAGTCCGAAGAAGCACAGGAGCTGACTTGGGAAAACGTCTCTGCTCATCTCGAGCCTGTATGTCAGAGCGCGATTAATTACGTGGATACGATCAGCAGGAACAGGTGATTTGTTAACTGAAAACGTTGAGGACAAGCGGAGGTCACAAGCCTCCGCTTTTGTTTTCTGTGCTACACTACGCATGCATAAACAGCCTTGCGAAGGATGTTTCGATCAGTCAAGCGTGTTCACATAACTTCGCTAGATTATCCTAAACGGAGGAACTGTGCTTACAACCATAGAGAAAATCCTCTTTGCGCTGGGTGTTCTCGTTTCGTTATACTTTACCTACCGCGGTGTGATGCGCATCGTCGGTCATATCGCAAGCGGGCAAGGCAAACCAGACTGGAGCCTGATTTGGAAGCGGCTCCGCGAGATTATTTCTAAAGCGGTTTTCTTCCAACCCGTTTTCCGTTTACGTCCCGCTGTCAGCTTTTTGCATGCATTCATTGGCTGGGGCTTATTTGTGTATTTGCTTATCAACCTGACAGATGTAATTTACGCGTATACAGGGTTCAAGCTCCTCCATCACCTGGGTAGATTTGGCGATGTGTACAGGCTTCTTGCAGATTTTTTCGGCGTCGCAATCATGGTGGGAATGGCATCGCTTGCCTTTCGCCGTTATGTGCTTCGACCTCCAAATCTGACCACTCGACAATCAACACTGCTCGATCCCAAAGCCCGGGTTGGCATCCTGCGCGATTCAGCGATCGTCACGACGACTTTCTTTACACATAACTTGATGCGGATGCTGGAGGAATCCTTCTATCTGGCAATCCGCGGACAGACTGACCCCTGGCAGCCGTTGATTTCACGCGTAGCAGGATTTTGGTCGGGGATGGACACGAGTACTTTGATGGTTGCCGAACATGCAGCGTTTTGGTTGTCCATTGGCGCAGTGGTCGTGTTCCTCCCCTACTTCCCCTATTCAAAGCACCTCCATTTATTCTTTGCTCCAATCAATTTCGCGTTGAAGCCCGAAAGAAAATCGATCGGCGAGTTGAACTTCATCAACCTCGATGACCAGTCTATCGAACAGTTCGGCGCGGCAACGATGAAGGACCTGGGCTGGGAACAGATCATGGATGCATACGCCTGCATCATGTGTTTCCGCTGCCAGGAGGTTTGCCCGGCGTATGCCACCGGAAAAGTACTCTCGCCTGCTGCGTTGGAAGTAAACAAACGCTATCATCTGAATCATGGCGGAGACACGGATGTGCCCATGCTGAACTTGATTTCTGAGGAAGCAGTCTGGGCGTGCACCTCATGCGGCGCCTGTGTGGATATTTGTCCTGTGGGGAATGAGCCCATGCGCGACATTTTGCATATCCGCCGTAACCTCACTCTGATGGAAAGCCGCTTCCCGAAACAACTGGAAAATGCCTTCAAAGGCATGGAACGCAACGCCAACCCGTGGAATGTGTCGCAGGCAGACCGTTTGAAGTGGGCGGAGGGATTGAATGTGCCGACCATAGAGAAGAATCCTGAGCCCGATATTTTGTGGTGGGTTGGCTGTGCTCCCGCCACCGACTCACGCGCCCAGAAGACCGCCCAAGCCTTCGCGAAAATCCTGAACGCCGCGGGGGTTAAATACGCTGTACTCGGGCAGAACGAACAGTGTAATGGCGATTCCGCACGCCGCGCGGGACGAGAGGATATCTTCTTCGGACTGGCTTCTGCCAACGTTGAGATCCTGAATGAAGTGAATCCAAAACGGATCGTGACCACCTGTCCACACTGTCTCCACACAATCAAAAATGAATATCCTGCCTTTGGCGGCAACTATACGGTGATCCATCATACGCAGTTCATCAATGAATTGGTCGGGGCGGGCAAGATCAGCCTGGAAGTGAACAGGGATCAATATAGAGTAACGTTCCATGATCCCTGTTATTTGGGCAGGCACAATAAGGTTTTTGAGGCACCGCGTGAAGCACTGTACACGGCCGGCGTCACAACCATTGAAATGCCGCGCAACTCGACCAAGTCCTTTTGCTGCGGTGCGGGCGGCGCGCAGATGTGGAAGGAGGAGGAACCCGGCAGAATGCGTGTGAGTGAAGCGCGCTTCCAGGAAGCCAAAGAGACGGGCGCGAATACACTGGCTGTTGGCTGCCCGTTCTGCATGGCGATGTTGAGCGATGCTTCCAGGGCTGATGGCGGTTCTGTGGAAGTGAAGGATGTGGCGGAGCTGGTCGCCGAACAAATGAAGCCCCCTGCCTAAAGATCTTAACCATTTATCTGCAATCAGAATTCGACTCACATAAGTTCACAGATGGGAGTAAAATAGCCCCTCCAAACGGAGGAGGTTCAAATGAGAGATATGATTCGCACACTTCATCCTGAAAAAAAACAGGGTGTGAATATCAGCCGGGAGAAGTATGAAATCATTAGCAATGCCATTTTGTGCGTGCTGCAGACTCAGAAGGAAATTACATTTATGAATCTATCGCGCGCTGTGGAAAAAGAAGTGAATGGAAATTTTGAAGGCTCGGTCACCTGGTATGTGACAACGGTCAAGCTCGACCTTGAGGCGCGCGGCAAAGTCAAACGAGTTCCCAATTCGAGGCCGCAGCTGGTCCGGCTGGCATAATAGGCATCCGATAAAAGTGAAAGCAATCAGGAGACCGGTTCGAGAGATCTGGTCTCTTTTTATCAGCGTTAATCAGGAGTAAGAATGCACATCGTCCACGTTCATATACATGTCAAACCTGAATCAATAGAGGCTTTCAAACAAGCCACCGTTGAGAATGCCAGCAACAGCATCAAAGAGCCCGGCGCGGTGCGCTTCGATGTCATACAACAAACGGACGATCCCACCCGGTTCGTCCTCATTGAGATCTATGAGACTGCCCAGGCTTCCGCAGCCCACAAGGACACAGCTCATTACAAGCGCTGGAAAGACATCGTAATGAAAATGATGGCTGAACCCAGGCAGGGGATTCGATACACTGCCATCTTCCCTGAACCTGGAGCCGCGTAAACTTGGAGCTCATGTCATCTTTCGAGTTCGCCACAGCGAGCCGGATCATTTTCGGAGCGGGAAAACTAAATGAACTGGCGAAACAATTCCCAGGAAATACGAAACGCCTGTTGTTTGTTCACGGAGCTTCATCAGATGCAATCCCGCATCTGCGAGAAATTCTTTTCACATCAGGTATACCGTTTATAGAATTTCAGATCCACGGTGAACCGACGATCGAGGTGATCCGTGAAGGGGTAGAAACCGCGCGGGACTGTGATATGGTGGTCGGACTGGGCGGCGGGAGCGTCTTGGACACGGGCAAAGCAATTGCTGCGTTGGTGAACAATCTTGGCGATATATTTGACTACCTTGAAGTGGTCGGCAGGGGAAAACCACTTATCAACGCATCACTGCCTTACATTGCAATCCCCACAACTGCAGGCACGGGCGCCGAGGTGACACGCAACGCTGTGCTTGAGTCGACAGAGCATGGTGTAAAGATAAGCCTGCGTAGTCCTTCCATGCTGCCGCGCGTTGCGCTGGTGGACCCTGAGCTGACATATAGCCTGCCGCCCGAGGTCACGGCAACCTCCGGACTCGACGCGCTGACCCAATTGATCGAGCCGTTCGTGTCGGTCAAAGCGAACCCGATGACAGATGCCATTTGCCGCGAGGGACTCTCGTACGCGGCACAGTCGCTGCGCCGCGCCTACGAAAACGGGGCGGACAGGCAAGCGCGTGAAGGCATGGCAGTGGCAAGTCTATTTGGGGGGTTGGCGCTTGCCAATGCTGCGCTGGGAGCTGCGCACGGATTCGCTGGTCCGTTGGGTGGGATGCTGCACGCGCCGCACGGAGCGTTGTGCGCGCGCTTTTTGCCGCTGGTGATGGAAGCAAATATCATGGCATTGGAAACGCGCCATCCGGAACATCCGGCGCTAGTGCGTTATGTAGAGATTGCACAGATCCTAACTGGCAAGAAAGAGGCAGTCACCCTGGACGGCGTTCGGTGGACGAGGGAACTGGTGGAGGAATTAAAGATCCCCCGGCTCTCCGCATATGGAATGCGACCGGGGGATTTCGCTTTGCGAGAAGCCATTCAGAAAACACAAAAGGCGAATAGTTTCAAGGGAAATCCAATTGTGCTGAGTGAACCAGAATTGACGATGATCCTGGAAAAAGCTCTGTAGCTACATCATCGGGTTTGAGGTGGCGCTGGCAGTCTTTAGAGCGGAACGGATCATGATGAATTCCGTGATGTTCTCAGAATTCACCAGCCCCACGAATTGCCCGCCATGCATCACCGGCAGCGTTTTCGCACCGGATTCCTGCAAACGCATCAGCACCGCCTCGACCATCTCGTGGGAATCCACGCTGGGCACGTTGTCGCGCATCACTTCGACAACCGGTACGCTCTGTCCTCGCTCAGAAAGCGCCCGGATCAGCGCATCGCGCTCCAGCACCCCGACCACCTTCCCATTCCCATCGACCACTGGAAAATCATGCTGTGAACCAGCCAGAAGCAAACCCACCACCTGAGATAGGGTGTCACGCGGCGAAAGCGTCTTGAAATCGGTCAGCATAGCGCGCGTAACGGGAATCCCGCTGAGCGAGTTCCTGACCTGTACCATGCTTGCTTCCTGCGAGGCACCTATCCATACGAAGAAGGCGATGAAGAGCAGGAACGGGTTACCAAACAAGCCAGCCAGCCCAAAGAGGAATGCCATGCCCTGACCGATATTGGCGGCGACCTGCGTCGCACGGACGTATTCCATGCGCATGGCAAGCAAAGCCCTGAGCACGCGACCTCCATCCATGGGGAATGCTGGCAGGAGGTTGAAGAGCACAAGCGTGATGTTCACCATCATGAGGCGCATCAGAAAAGAGCCGGAGGCAACACTCAGGTCCGTCAGTTGCCCCAGCCCGCCAGTTAGAAACAGATACGCAAACAGAATGGCGGCAATCACCACATTGACCGCAGGACCCATCAGGGCAACCCAGAGCTCCTCGATGGGTTTGTCCGGCATACGCTCGAGGCGCGCCACCCCACCGATCGGGTAGAGGGTAATGTCCCGGGTTTTGATGCCATACTTGCGCGCGGTGAGTGCGTGCCCGTACTCATGCAGCACAACAGATAAAAAG